>JBNMQC010000036.1:0-18231 GCA_051277445.1 Bermanella sp.
ATAACAATTATTCAAAGTGTAGGCTCTGGAGAAAGTCATATCGAATTTACGGATGGCATCTCAATCGTAGAAAGTGGTTTCCTGCCGCAAACTGCTACTGACTATGCAGTTTTTGCAAAAGGTGAATATTTCTATCAGTTAGGTAAATACAACATAGATACCATTCAAAAATATCATATTGATAATCCTGAACTTGGATATTATCCAAACAATGGATTTTCTTTAAGAGATACAAATGACACGGTATCCGCTAACCCTCATAAACTTATCTTTGTTAATGAGAATACAGGCATCATCACCCGTTATGGTAAAAATGATGCTTGGGTAGTCAATCTAAATGCTCAAGACGCTAACGATTTCATTATTAAAGAATTAGATTTAAGCCGTCATGTGGCCTCAACAACCGATTCAGATACCGACCCAGAAATGAGCATGGCATTTATTGCGAACAATAAACTCTTCATCACATTACAAAACCTAGAAGGCTGGTCCCCTACTGATAATGCTAAAGTCGTTGTATTCAGTACTCAATCATGGGAAGAAATAGATACCGACCTAACTACAGAGGGTATTCAAGCGATTAACTTAACCCTAAAAAATCATTCAAGTGGCGCACTTTATGGCAATAAGCTGTATTTAGGCTCTTTGGTTTATGGCAATTCATACTCAGACCCTGTTATCCCGAATACAGGAGGAATCGAGATTATTGACACCAATGACTACAGTATTTCTTTGGCATTCAATGATAAAGCCGTCAACAATATAGTTGCCGACTCTACTGGAAATATCTTTTTTTCTGATTACTCAGGATGGGAAAATAATTCACTCTACAAGCTGAATAGTGACAATAGCTATAGCATTGTTAGCAATGATTTAACGGGGGTTAATATCACCACTCTTGCAAGTCCTGATGATACTCTTTGGCTTGGAACAAATAGCTTTGGTGGTGAAAACAAAGTACTTCGATTAGATGCATCTATTAATTTTGATGAGCCAAAAGATTTAAAGTCAATAAAACTAAGTGAAGTCATAACAGCATTCAAGCCCATTGGCATTGCATTTCTTGATATAGAAGCCGTCCCAGCCAGTGAAACTAAAGTAACTGAAGAATAATATAATTTTAATATATTGTTTATGACTAATGATAAAGGGATGATTTAATGCATCCCTTTGAGTTGAATTACACCTGAAATTTCTTTAACTTCTCTTGTAATGAGTTAGTCAAGGCAATCACTTCTTTAATCGCTCTCACAGTATGCTCAGAGTCATCAACCGTAGCTCGACCGAGGTCGTTAATTTTTACCACATTCTCATCAATGGTTTTTGCAACTTGGGTTTGCTCATCGGCTGACACTGAAATTTGGCTATTGATGTCCGCAATACTTTTTACCATGGTGACAATTTCATCAAGAGCCGTACGGACTTTTGATGATGACTCCACTGTATTCTGTGCCATTTCGTGACTTTTACCCATGACACTAACAGCATTACTGATTCCAGAATGAATGGTAGTCATCACTTCATCGATTTCTTGTGCTGAGGTTTGAGTTCGACTTGCTAACGTTCGAACTTCATCGGCCACCACCGCAAAGCCTCGGCCTTGCTCACCTGCTCTGGCCGCTTCAATCGCTGCATTTAATGCCAGTAGATTGGTTTGCTCGGCAATACCCTTAATAACCGCTAGCATGCTAGCGATGTTACTGGAGTTTTCAGATAACTGATTAATGACATTGGTACTATGGACAATTTCATCCGCTAGCGTATTAATTTGGCTTAGTGTTTCAGCCACCACTTTATTTGCACTGCCCGCCTGGCTAGTTGCATCAGCGGCAAAATTGGCTGCATCTTCGCTCTGACGATTTACTTCTTCCGCTGTGGCAGCCATTTGAGTAATGGCAGATGCGACTTGCTCTGTCTGATGAAGTTGCTCGTTAGCGGCTTTATTGCTTTGTTCAGCATTGCCACCCACTAGCTCCATACTTACACCCACATCGGTTGCCGTTTTATGAACCGCCTGTAAAAGAGAGTGAATTTTTTCAACCATGATATTAAATTCACTGGTTAATTCACCCATCTCATCTTTCGATTCTACCGCTACTCGCACACGCATATCTCCACGGGATATTTCTCTGGCGGCGCTATGAAATTGCCCCACTGTACTGCGTACCGACCAGAAGAAAGCGGCGTACAAGTAAATAATGAGCAACATAACTAAAGCAATCGCTACCACCACTAATATCAGCTTACTGCTTAGCTCACTGATGCGCTTATCTAAAATAGTATTAATTCTTTCAAGCGCTAATTCTTGAACGTTATGAAAAGGTCGAACTTTGTCTAAATAAAATGCACTGAAATCCTGCCATTTCACTTCTACGTTCATGGCTGAAATGATTTCTTCATCCAATTTGAGTTTTATACTTTCGATATTAGTCTCTGTTATTTTGAACGTATCAGAAAAGATACTCGCCAGCGCAGGGTCACTATCTAATAGTGAAGCATGTGCTTGTTGCATGTTTTTTTGCTGAGCGTCGAGCAAATCATAGGTTTCATTTAGGGTATCGTAAGTTCCCGTCATAATGTATTGCTCAACAATAGAGTACACAGCAATGGTATGTGAAAAGCCTAAAGCGGAACGGAATTTTGGGTAGTCCACTAGAATAAGTTTAAGCAGTAACTGAACCTCCTCATTGGTATCTTGTAATACACCAGAATCTTGCGCAACTTTGTTGGCCAAATGCAATATATCAAACACAACTTGGGCATTGTTCTTAAATTGATCACTGATGGTTGGCTGCTTATTTTCACCGCTTCGCTTTAGTGTGTCTTTCCAAATGGCTTCTTTTTCTTGGATGGTTTGTGAAAAGTTAGACTGAGGGTATTTAACTTTAATTTGATCAACCGCTTGAAATAGCGATTGCTCTAATTTATTCACTTTTTCGGTCAGTTCTTGTCGAGGGTAAAACGCATCGACTGCCGCTAAATCTCGAAATGTGGCTGCTTGCTGGGCTAAATCGAGCACATCCGAGATCACCACAAGTGAGTCACTGGCTTCACTGGCTTTCTCGATTTGCTGGTAGGTTTGATTGACTATGGCATAGCTGAGTAGTAACAACGGTACAAAGAAGGTAATACTAATTACGCCAAATTTCTTGGCGTAACTTAGCTTATTCATTAATGCGATAGCGGGTGCTAACAATCCATTCACAGACAGACCTCCTCACAACTTCTTTTTAAAGTGTAGCTGCTATTTTGGGACTGTCTTGATTTCACACCCTCCTGTTACGAATTGTCACAATTTAATGCAACGTGTGAATACTCAGAGCAACAAGTGCCGAACATCGGTTAATAACTCACATAAATATCGTGCAAATCTGGCGGCTTGTGCGCCATCAATCACACGGTGATCGTAAGATAGACTCAAGGGCAACATCAGCCTTGGCTCAAACTCCTTACCATTCCATACAGGCTTATAGCTGGCCTTAGAGACGCCCAATATCGCCACTTGTGGCGCATTCACGATAGGCGTAAACGCCGTACCACCGATCCCACCCAGACTGGATATGGTGAAACTCGCACCGCTCATGGCATCCATTGGCAGTTTTTTATCTCTGGCTTTTTTAGCCAACTCAGAGCTATCGACCGCAAGATCCACCACGCCTTTGCTTTCAACACCTTTAACAACCGGTACCAGCAAACCATCTGGCGTATCCACTGCAATACCTATGTTGTAGTACTGCTTAAGGATTAAGGTATCGGCATTAGGGCCAAGAGAGGAGTTAAATTCAGGGAATGCCTGCAAGGCTTTCGCGCACGCTTTCATAATAAAGGCGAGCGGTGATACCTTAACGCCCTCGGGCAATAACGCTCCCATGGACTGCTTGCGATAGGTTTCAAGCTCAGTAATGTCAGCTTCATCAAACTGGGTAACCTGTGGAATTGTGCTCCAACTGGCCACCATATTTCTGGCTGTCACTTGCTTGATTTTATTCAGTGATTTTTCAGAAATCTCACCATACTTCGAGAAATCTTCGTCGCTACCCTTAACCGTGAGCGGGCTTGCAACTGGATTATTGACACGCTGTTTCACAAAGTCATACAAGTCTTGCTTTTGGATACGACCGCGTGGGCCAGAACCATTAACTTGAGCCAAATCGACCCCAAGTTCACGCGCAAGTTTGCGCACGGCAGGCCCCGCATGGACCTTACCCGATGTATTTGTGCTGGGTGTTGAATGAGTATTTGCCGCAGGCTGGTTCGCTTGAGCGCTTGGAGTTTCCGCTTTTGCTGGTGCCGCTTCACTTTTTTCAGCTGCGCTCTTTGGCGCATCGCTTTTCGTTTCAGCGGTACTGGTCGCTGCCTGGGTAACAAGCATTTTACCCACCACATCACCCTGACTCACTTTATCGCCCACTTTAACCGCAAACGATACTAGCTTGCCGGCTTGAGGAGCCGGAATTTCCATGGTCGCCTTATCGCTCTCTAGCACCATCAGGCTGTCTTCAGCGGCTAATTCATCGCCAATACCGACTGAAAGCTCAATGATTTCAACCGCATCCACACCGCCAAGATCAGGGACAATAACGTCCATTTCTTGTAGCTCGGCTGATGCGTTAGCGGCGGGCGCCTCCGGCTGAGCCGAGGCAGATTCTTGCGCGCTAACTTGCTCTTCTGGCGCAGCTTGTTTGGGTGCCGCTTGCTCTTCGCTCGCCGCTTGCGCACCACCTTCTGCTTCCATGTTTGCAACATGAGTACCAGAGCCAACCTTGTCGCCAACCGACACCAAGATTTCTTTTACGGTACCGGAAAACGGCGCCGGTACTTCCATGGTGGCTTTATCGCTTTCTAATACAATCAGCGCTTCTTCGGTTTCTAAGTTGTCACCGACTTTAACGCATATTTCAATCACCTCGACTTCATCAATTCCGCCAAGGTCGGGCACATTTACTTGTGTGTGAGCCATGGTCTATTCCTTAATGATAAAGTGGATCAAGTTTGTCAGGAGAAATGCCAAATTTCTTCATTGCAGCTTTCAATTGCTTCGCTTCAACTTTGCCTTCTTTCATTAAGGCATACAAACTGGCAATGACGACAAAATAACGATTCACTTCAAAGAATTCCCGTAGTTTTTCACGGGAATCACTGCGACCAAAGCCATCTGTGCCAAGGGTCACAAAGGTTTTGTCTTTTGGCATATACGCTCGTAGCTGCTCGCTGTATTGCTTCATGTAATCCGTCGCGCAAATAACAGGGCCTTGGGTATCTTGTAGGCACTGAGTCACGTATGGCATTTTCTCTTGATCGCCTGGGTGCAATAAATTTTCACGCTCAACCTTACGGCCTTCACGGGTTAATTCATTAATACTGGTGGCGCTCCAAACATTGGCTTGGATATTAAAGTCTTTTTCTAAAATATCTTTTGCCGCCATCACTTCACGTAAAATGGTACCACTGCCCATTAGCTGAACGGTCAGATCACCGTCTGCACCGGTTAACAGCGGATACATACCTTTAATGATGCCTTCTTCTGCCCCTTGAGGCATGGCAGGGTGAGCGTAGTTTTCATTCATTACCGTGATGTAATAGTAAACTCGTTCATTTTCTTGGTACATTCGACGCAAGCCATCTTGAATAATAACCGCTAGCTCAAACGCAAAAGTTGGGTCATAGGTAATACAGTTTGGAATGGTGTTCGCCAATATATGACTGTGGCCATCTTGGTGCTGCAAACCTTCACCGTTTAACGTGGTACGACCGGCCGTGGCGCCAATTAAGAAACCCTGTGCTTGGCAATCACCCGCCGCCCAAGATAAATCGCCCACACGCTGAAAACCAAACATACTGTAGAAAATATAAAACGGCACCATGGCTTTATCGTATGTACTGTAAGATGTGGCGGCAGATAACCAAGCACTGAATGCACCGGCTTCGTTAATGCCCTCTTCCATGATGCGGCCTTCTTTTTCTTCCTTGTAATACATCATTTGGCCAAAATCCACTGGCTCGTATTTCTGCCCTTCTGAGCTATAAATACCTACCTGACGGAACAAACCTTCCATACCAAAAGTACGCGCTTCGTCCGGTACGATTGGCACCACACGATCACCCATGGCTTTATCTTTCACAAGGGCCGTAAGAATACGAACGAACGCCATGGTGGAAGAAATTTCACGTTCACCGGTTCCTTCAAGCTGGGCTTTAAAGGTCTCTAATTGCGGCACGGGTAATGGGTCATTATTCTCAGTTCGCACAGGCAAATAACCGCCCAATGCTTCACGGCGTTTGCGCATGTAAACCATTTCAGGGCTGTCTTCTGGTGGGCGATAATAAGGCACATCTTTTAGGTCGCTGTCGCTGATGGGAATATCAAAGCGATCACGGAAGGCTTTCAAGCTTTCAATGTCGAGCTTCTTCACACCATGGGCTTCGTTTTTGCCCTCTGCAGCGTCTCCCATGCCATACCCTTTGATGGTATGCGCAAGAATCACAGTGGGCTGGCCTTTGTGCCCAGCGGCTTGACGATAAGCGGCATAGACTTTATATGGGTCATGACCACCGCGGTTTAGCTTGTAAATTTCTTCATCTTTCATCCCTGCAACCATCTTTTTAAGTTCAGGGTATTTACCGAAAAAGTGCTCTTTGGTGTATGCGCCGCCTTTGGCTTTGTAGTTTTGGAATTCACCATCCACCACTTCATCCATGCGCTTTTGCAACAGGCCGTCGTTATCTTGTGCCAATAATGGGTCCCAATGACGACCCCAAACCACTTTTACTACATTCCAACCGGCACCGCGGAACGTGCCTTCTAATTCTTGAATGATTTTACCGTTACCACGAACAGGGCCATCCAAACGTTGTAAGTTGCAGTTGATAACGAAAATTAAGTTTTCTAATTTCTCACGGCCAGCAAGGTTAATGGCACCCAATGTTTCTGGCTCATCACATTCGCCATCCCCTAAGAACGCCCAGACTTTACGATCTAAACGAGGGACAAGGCCACGGGCGGAAATATAACGCATAAAGTGTGCTTGATAGATGGCCTGCAACGGGCCTAACCCCATGGAAACGGTTGGGAACTGCCAGTAGTCAGGCATTAAGCGTGGGTGCGGATAAGAGCTTAAGCCTTCGCCGTCCACTTCGCGGCGGAAATTCTCAAGTTGTTTTTTCTCTAAACGCCCTTCAAGGAAGCTGCGCGCATAAATCCCTGGAGAGATGTGACCTTGATAGTAAATTAAATCACCCAGCGGGCACTTCTCGCTGGTTTTATTGGGCGCACGGAAAAAGTAGTTAAAGCCCACATCATATAAAGTGGCGCTGGAGGCGAAACTGGAAATATGGCCACCTAAATCATCACCGCTTTGATTGGCACGCACCACCATGGCCAAGGCATTCCAGCGAATTAAAGAGCGAATACGGCGCTCTAAAAATAAATCACCGGGCATCTTGGCTTCTTCAGAAACGGGAATGGTATTACGATAAGGGGTTACGAAAGAATAAGGCAGCGGTAAGCCATTGCGCGTGGCTCGCTCGGACAACCTTTCTAAAATATAGCGGGCGCGCTCGATGCCTTCTTCACGAATAATGCTATCAATTGAATCGAGCCATTCTTTGGTTTCGGTGGGGTCCTGATCTTGTTCAAAGGAGTCCATTGTCCATCCTTGCCTTTTTGTCAGTAAATAAAGAGTTATTCAAAGAGTATAGACAAGGATTCTATGGAGCCTATGGATTCACAACAAGGCAAAATGCGCCAGCATGTAGTTTTTTTACAAAATAAGAAGAATCTGCTGAATCCATGCAAGCAAACCAAATAAAGGCCCAATTCAAAGGGCTTATTTATGCAAGCAAATTAAAACAAACGATTAAAACGCTCATTTTAATCGCTCAAAAAACAGACAAAATATTTAAACCATCGTTTTTTGTAGTTTTTTTACAAGAATATTGCGATGGATTTAGCCATGCTTTAGCAGTTGATAATGATAGGGTTCACCAAAATTCACTCCCACCTGTGTCATGGAAGCAAAGGGCACGTCAAACCGATTGATATTGGGGTAAGGCAAACCCAGAATTTCTTTTAGCAGCATACGAATCACACCACCGTGGCAGATAATCAATTGGCGTTCATCTTTGCGTGACAAACAGCCAAACCAATCTTTCAGGATGCGCGCCTCAAAATCCAATACGCTTTCCCCTTGCGGTGAGGCAAAGTGCATTGGGTCATCCCACAGACCTTTTATGCGATCGAAGTCGTTCGCAAAGACCTCGTCCATAGGTTGATTCTCCCAGATACCAAAGTCGAACTCGCGAAAGCCGTCCGCCTGCAATAACTCGATTTCAAGTTCATCGGATAAACGCTGTGCAAATGCCCAGCAGCGGGACAAAGGGCTGGCAATGATGACATCCCACGTTTTTCCCGCCGCTGCGCTGTGCATTTGCTGCCAACCTAAATCCGTCAGCGGATGATCAGTACGGCCACGAAAAACATTGCCGCCTTCGGGTTCACCGTGGCGCATTAGATCAATAGTTTTTCGCGGCTCACTCATATTACTCTCCCGACTCACTGACACCGGCCTGACTGAATGTGGCCATTTGATTATGCAGTGCCACTGCATTTTGCATCAAACTTGCCACCACCGCAGCGCCACTGCCCTCACCTAGACGCATGCCGATATCCAAAAGCGGCTGCGCATTAAGCGCGTTTAATATGGTTTGATGACCTGGTTCATGGCTTTGATGACTGTAAAATAACCATGGTTCAATACTTGGATTAATGGCTCGGGCCATTAGCGCCGCCGCACTACTGATAAAACCATCCACCAGCACGGGCACTCCCAGCTGCGCACACCCGATGTAAGCACCGACTAACCCTGCGATCTCAAAGCCGCCAAGGCATTGCAGTTGATCAAGTGGCGATTGAGCGTTATGCAACGCAATAGCATCCTCAATAACCTGCGCCTTCATTGGCAGCTTATCTTCACTTAATCCCGTCCCCGGCCCAACTAGCTCAATAGCCGGAATGCTTAAATACGCACTGGCTAAGGCGCTGGCAGAGGTGGTATTGGCGATCCCCATTTCACCACCGATAAATAATTCACAGGCGGTATCTTTTGCGCGATTCGCGGCGGCAAAGCCTTCCGCAAGGGCCTCTTCAAGTTGCTCTTTACTCATGGCGGGCGCTTGGGAGAAATCCTGAGTCCCCGCAGCAATGCGCGCATCAATGATTTGCGTATGTCGCTCCACTTCAAACACCGTCCCAAGGTTGACCACTTCAAACTTAGCATTCAATTGGCGAGCAAGAACCGAAATTGCCGCGCCACCTTGTGCAAAATTTTTCACCATCTCGGTGGTTACGGCCTGCGGAAACGCCGACACCCCTTGATTGGCCACACCATGATCAGCGGCAAAAATGCTGATATAAATGTTATCTAGCTTTGGATGCACGTCCCCTTGGCAACCAGCCAAACGAGTGGCGACATTTTCTAACTGGCCTAATGCGCCTGGAGGCTTAGTCAGCGTCAATTGGTATTGCTTGGCTTGTTCTTCTGTATCCGCATAAAACGTGGCGGCGTCTCTTAAATACCAGGACATCTTGTTTCCTTAAAATACATCTAATCAAAATTCAATATGACACTTGGGGCTTCACTGACATAGAGATTCCCGCGACCATGAGCGTCACTTGCTCTGCGTGCTTGGCCACCTGCTGGTGCAGGCGCCCTAAATTATCCACATACTGACGAGACAGCTCGCCCATGGGCACCACACCCATGGAAATCTCATTGGAGACCAAAATCACCTGACCTTTCGCTTGCCTAAGGGCATCCAGTAATTCATTCACCGTCTCAGTTAAATCTAACTCGTGGTGCATAACATTCATCAACCATAAGGTTAAACAATCCACCAACACCACTGACTCTTGCGTACTGTGCTGGCGAATACACTTGGCAATATTTAAGGGCTCTTCAATGGTGAGCCAATGATCAGGGCGATCTTGCTGATGCTGAGCAATGCGGTCATCCATTTCACCATCCAGCGCTTGCGCCGTGGCCAAATACACAACGGCTAATTGCGTTTGCTTGGCCTGAGCCTCGGCATAACCACTTTTACCCGAACGCGCACCGCCTAAAATGAGGTGACACGATGCTGGTTGAATTAATTTTGCCATGTTTTTGTCATTATGGATGAAAGGGCTAATCTTATAAGGTATGGACACTAGGGGCCAGTAAGATGAAAGATCAACGAAGATTTACCCGCAAATCCTTGCACTGCATGGTATCGGTTTTTAATGCGCAAGGAGAATCCATGGGCAACCTTGTGGACTACTCACAAGGCGGTGTCATGGTGGCCAGTTACCTGCCCATCACACTTCATGAAACCTTCGAATTTTCCATGGTAGACCTGCCTAATAACATCGGCCGCAAGCGCACCGGAAAAATCACTCTAAAAAGTGTCTGGAGCCATCAACTTACAAACACTATGTTTGGCACCGGTTTTGAATTAATTGATGCAGATGAGCAAGCAAAAGAGATGTTTGCCAGCTATGATGATGCGCAAGTCGACTAACTTGCAGCTTAACCTCCATGACATCACACGTTTTACTTGGCATTGACCTTGGCGGTACCAAAATTGAAATCATCGCCCTTGATGCCAATGGCAACAGCCTTTACCGTACTCGTACCCAAACACCCAAACACCCAGATCACGCCGCCCAGTATCAATTAATCATTGAGGCCATCACAAAACTGGTTAAGACGTGCGAACACCAATTAGATGTCCACGGCTCGCCTTTAGGTATTGGCATCCCTGGCAGCGAAGCCAGCGCAACGGGATTAATAAAAAACGCCAACACCACATGCTTGATCGGCAAGCCCTTTCGCCATGACTTATCGACAGCACTAAACCGCGACGTCGCCATTGAAAACGATGCCAACTGCTTTGCCCTCAGCGAAGCCGTCGATGGCGGTGGCCAACACCACAATAGCGTGTTTGCGGTGATTCTTGGCACAGGCGTGGGCGGTGGCTGGGTCATCAATCAACGGCTGATCATCGGCCCCAATCATATTTGTGGCGAGTGGGGGCACAACCCACTACCTTGGCCGACCCCTCACGATGAGCCAAAGCAAAAATGCTATTGCGGCAAACATGGCTGCATCGAGACCTATTTATCAGGGCCCGGCATGGCGAAGCAATCCCACTTACAACTTGGTTTAACGCTCAACAGCCATGAAATCATCGCTCAACGCAGTAGCAACCCAATGGCCCAAACCAGTTATGAGCAGTACGTTGAGCGCTTAGCAAAAAGTCTTGCCAGTGTGATTAACATCATGGACCCAGAGGTAATCGTATTGGGCGGTGGGCTATCAAATATCGACAGCCTCTACCAAGATGTGCCAAAGGTGTGGGGCCAATATGTGTTCAGTGATGAGGTGAAGACGACATTGGTTAAAAACCAATTTGGGGATTCCAGCGGCGTACGTGGCGCCGCATGGCTAAATAAATAACAAAAATGCTAACTTAAAAGCCAGCAAAGACGGTTAAACAGGCAACCACTAACAGCCAGATGACCGCACAACGCTGCATTAACTGATTGCTTTCTTCAAGCTCTGCCACCGCTTTGGTGCAATCAAAGCTTTCGTCTGTACGCTCATCGTGTTTAAACATGGTCTCATGCAACACGGTTTGACTGGCACTTTCAAAGTCCAACATGAAGCGCGAGGCCGTTGAAAAACTATGAACAAAATCTCCCGCCAACGCTATACTCACGGCCAATAATCGAACGGGAGCCCAGGCCAAAGCATGCAACAAACTCTTCACCCATAAGGCTTTTGATTGGGTATAAAACCAATAGGTCAGCAAGCACCACAAAGCACCGCTCACACCCGCCACTAAAAACCAAAATGCAAAAACAAAAAAACGTTTAAACCAAGCGCTGACAATCGCCTCTTGAACATTTTTATGCAGCTGCAAAGGCGTTTGACTTTGAGCATGTTCTTGCACACTTAAAAACTGCTGAGCACAGTGGTAGGCCGCCTGATAATCTTGTCGTCCCCAGCAATTTTTATAGTCTTTAAAACGTGAACTAAAATCATCACGCCCTAAAATATACAAGAACAACAACACTTGAATTACAATGGATACCACACTGCCGATCACGCCACTGAGCGAAGACAACCCCAAGGTGATCACCGCACAAGGCAAGACAACTAGCCCAAAATAAACCGCTAGCTGGCTTTTAATACTCATTTCATTTAATTCGAAGGGTTTAAGCAACCTTAAATACCAGCCGTTATTGCGCTGATAACCTTGCTGCTTAGTTTGACGCTGCAATAAAACGGTAAACAGCAATACAATAAACTTCATGTTTAAGCTTCTTTAATGAGTTGTTTAAAATGCGACCAATCAAAACTCTCACCTGGGTCCGTTTTGCGTCCCGGTGCAATTTGATCGTGCCCGACGATTCTATTTTTTGTAATCTGTGGATAATGATTCAGCAGACACTCAGCGACCTGCGCTAAAGCCTGATACTGCTGCTGAGTATAGGGCACATCGTCCGCCCCCTCTAACTCAATACCAATAGAGAAGTCATTACAATTGCTTTGCCCTTCAAACTCACTCACGCCCGCATGCCAAGCCCGTTGATTAAACGGCACAAATTGCACCATATCCCCGTCACGCTTGATAAGTAAGTGCGCACTGACTTTAAGGTTTTTAATTTCCTCGAAATATGGATCTGCATGGCAATCTAACTGATTACAGAAAAAATCCTCAATGTAAGCACCACCGAACTGTTTAGGCGGCAAACTGATGTTATGCACCACCAGCATGGAAATATCCACCTCAGGTCTTTGATTGTAATTTGGCGATGCCAGCCATCGAGCCTGCGCAAGCTTGTGATCAATAATCTTCACAACGTACCACTGTCACTTAAAAACTGGGCTAAGCATTGATGAATTTCACACTTTTGGCAAGCACTACCCTCAGAGGCCATCAACTCAAACTGGGCCCCTGTGGATATGTGCACTCAAGCTGGAATCAGTATAAAATGCCGCCCTTTGCTTATATATGTGGCGAGACAGGGTCCAACCTGACACTTAGCCCTCCAATTGATCATTGTTGAAAGTAGTATCACCATGAACTTAACACTTGAACACATTCAAGCCGATATCGAACAAGGCGTCGCACTGGCATTGGCCGAAGACGTAGGTTCAGGTGACATCACGGCCCAACTCATCCCCGCTGATAAACACAGCCATGCGCGCATTATTAGCCGAGACCACGCTACCATCGCAGGCTGCGCCTGGGTTGATGAAGTATTCAAGCAGCTCGATCATACCGTTGAGATCATTTGGCATGTGCAAGATGGCCAGCAAGTGAACGCCAACGACACCTTATTTGAACTAAAAGGCGCTTCTCGTAGCTTATTAACCGGCGAACGCACCGCACTTAACTTCTTGCAAACCCTATCGGCCGTGGCCACCAAATGCTTTTATTACAGCCAGCAAGTGAGCCACACCCAAGTACGCCTACTGGATACCCGCAAAACCATTCCAGGCATGCGCAGTGCCCTTAAATATGCAGTTACACAAGGCGGCTGCTTTAATCATCGCATCGGCTTATTTGATGCTTTTTTAATCAAAGAGAATCACATCAACGCCTGCGGCTCAATTAAGCAAGCTATCGAACAAGCCAAAACCATTGCACCGGGCAAGCCTGTAGAGGTGGAGGTAGAAAGCTTTGATGAATTGAATCAAGCATTTGATGCGGGCGCCGACATTATCATGCTGGACAACTTCTCCATCGAACAAACCAAACAAGCCGTTGAAATGGCTAACGGGCGCGCCAAATTAGAAGCCAGTGGCAACATCACCGATAAAACCTTAGTGAGCATTGCCGAAACGGGCGTGGACTTTATTTCCATTGGTACATTGACCAAGGATATTAAAGCCGTGGATTTATCCATGCGCATGGTTTGAGGTTATGAAAAAGAAAAACCATTTAATATATTGTGTTTTTATACTTATATTATTTTCAATACCTGGGTATAAAGAAATAATATCAGAGTTGTTAATAGCCAGAGACAAGTCTAAAAACGTACAATCGTTAGGATTCGAGGCAATTCTAGGTACTGATTTTGGAATGCAACTTCTTCAGCATGCTTTTATTCTAATATTATTAACCATTAGTAGTATTTATATTCTAAGTTCATGCACACTAAAACTTTCCGAATTAATCAGCAATAAAGTTTATAAAAAGCTAATCACGTATACATTCCCAGTTTTTTCAATACTCTCAATATTCCTATTAAATTCTAAATACTTTCCAAACAGTAGTCACTACATAACTACTTTAGGCAACATTGATTTATATTCACCTACATCCTTACTTCTCATAGCATGCCTAATAACTTGTATATTGTATCCAGCGTATTTAATAGCAAATAAAGCATGGGAATATAAAATCCCTAGCATAATATTAAGCGGACTATTTTTATTAGCTATGACATCGCCAGAAAAAAGCATAGAGAATACAAATAAAGCATATAAAAATGTAATCATTATCGGTATTGATTCATTACGATTAGATTTAATGAAGGATCAAATGCCCTACCTTTCATCATGGCTAGAGAGATCTTCAGTTTTCAAAAATAGCTTCACTCCGTTCGCAAGAACCTTCCCTGCATGGAGCACTATACTGTCCGGTTCATTCCCTCCAAATCACGGAGCGAGATTCAATTTAATTGACGAAACCCTGCTCAACAAAGAAACAAAATACTTACCAGAAATACTTGCAGATAAAAACTTTAAAACCGTCTTTGCAACTGACGAGCGAAGATTTAGCTATATAGGAGAAGAACATGGCTTTGAATATATCATCGGACCAAGAACAGGCCTTAGTGATTTTGTTTTAGGCCAATATTCGGATAATGTAATTCTAAATCTATTCACACTACTTCCTTTTTCAGGCACATTCCTTCCAATAATTGCAAATAATCGAGCGGCCGCTCACCTTTATCGGCCTGATTTATTCTCTAGAAGGTTAAATCGAGAATTAAACTCAATCATATCAGAGGACCAACCTCTGTTTCTCGCTAGCCATTTCTGCCTAGCACACTGGCCATTTTATTATGCAGAAAAAAACAAGACTAACGATAAAAAAACAAATTATCTTCACGGACTTCGCGACATCGACAAACAAATAGAAAGCTTAATGAACAACTTAGGCGAGAAAAGAGTACTAGATAACGCAATAATTATCTTTATTTCAGATCATGGAGAGTCATGGCAAGAAACCATTACATTTAATACAAAAAAATCCAAAATCGACTTTCATACAAACGGACATGGCTCAAATATAATCAACAACAATGAACATAAAGTCTTAATAAGCATGAATGGTCTTGAAATTCCAAACTCAAACCTAGACAAGACAACAACCCTCGCAGACATAACACCAACAATATTAGATCAACTAAAGCTTTACACTCGGATAAGATATGATGGAAAGCCTTTAACTAAAAACATACAAGAAAACAGAGTTTTTCCTGTCGAATCAGGGTTTACGGTTAAAGCAATCCTTAATGAGATCGATATTGAAAAAGCCCTTAGCCAAGCTATAAATAGATACACAGTAAACAAAAGCGGTGAGCTCAGAATAAAAGTGAACGAGACACCATTCCTATTAAACGGAAAAGAGTTTGGTGTGCGCAACAAAACAAAGCAGTTATCTAGTTTACTTATTAAAAATAAAAGAGAGTTGGCGCTCATTGACTATGAAAATATGACTTTATCAACAGAAAAAAAAGCAATAAAACAGGAAACACTACTAACATCACACTACTGCAAATGGTTTAGCGATTTAAACTCAGAAACTTCAGTCTGCCCTACTAACTAACACTACTAAAGTCAGTTGTATTCATGCTATCAGAATTAAAAAAGACAACCCTATACTGTATTATAATTTTACTGCCTTTATTCTTTCCTACTTTTGAATATATTCAAAATATTTTTCAATCCATTGAAAACGGCTTAGGATCTTCGAATTTCAAATTCGTAGACATATTAAAAACAAGTACTTCAACACACATAGCACAATATTTTCTAATAACCCTTATCAGTACAGGTCTCTTTTGCTATCTACATTTACTCTTTATCAAAAGAATATTAAGTAATATAAATAGAAATTCACTTAGCTTAAGCATACTATGGAGCTTATTGGCAGGGATTTCATTAATCCAAATCAATAGCTACTTCTTTCCGCTATCCGTATACTCTTATTCTTCTGGAATATTACAATCTCAGATCTTTATCTTTGTGTTATTCACCATTAATATTCTGGCAATTTTCAATCTAATATATAGCTTCAAAAAGACAATCGTAAGCATAACTTTAATAAGTATCATCATCGGAATATTCCCCTTACAAAAAAATTATAATAATGAAAAAACTAATGTTTTTATTATAGGAATTGATTCATTAAGACCTGAATTAATAGATAGCTACATGCCATTTCTATCCAAACAGCTAGAATCAAGCACTACTCTAAACCAAGCATACACACCATTTGCACGTACTTATCCTGCTTGGGTATCCATACTGACTGGTCGCCACCCCATTAATCATGGCGCAAGATTCAATCTTCAA
Source organism: Bermanella sp. (assembly GCA_051277445.1). GTDB lineage: Bacteria > Pseudomonadota > Gammaproteobacteria > Pseudomonadales > Oceanobacteraceae > Bermanella. Next base: position 16,632 of record JBNMQC010000036.1, read on the forward strand.
GATGAAAAAATGCTAAGCGATGATAATGTTTATTTGACAAATATATTAAAAGAGAATGGCTATCACACCATCTATGCAGCAGATGAACGCCGATTTAGTAATTTAGGAAACGCTCATGGGTTCGATGAAGTGATCGGCCCAAGGACAGGCGCGAGTGATTTTATACTAGGCACCTACGCAGATTTTCCTACCACTAACTTGCTATTATTAACTCCTGCAGGAAAATACTTATTACCTGAATTATACGCCAATAGAGCTGCACACCGTCTTTACAGCCCAAGGAACTTTAACTCACTGATTGAAGCATCACTCAATACCATATCAACTTCTAAGCCCATATTTATGGCCACTCACTTTTGCTTAGCTCATTGGCCATATACATTCAATGGACATTCGATAGACACCCAATTCAAGGAAGAGCCTAAATACCCTGCAAATCTAGTCGCTGTTGACCAGCAAATTTCAAAGTATATGAATACATTAAGTAAAAAAGGACTACTCAAGAACAGCATTCTTATTTTCCTTAGTGATCATGGAGAAAACTGGGGTAATTTTCAGACAAACCTAAAAAACAAAAAGGGTGAGGTGTATTCAGGCTCAGATTACGGTCACGGCATGAATATACTTAGCCCAAATAGTCATAAAATATTATTGAGCTTCAAAGGTTTTGACATCGACGAAAAGCAAATCAATAAACCTAGTTCATTAATAGACATCACTCCCACAACATTAGATCAGCTGGGTTATTTACAGAGCCTTGACCCTTCTACTTTTGACGGAAGAAGCTTGATACAACCTTTAACTTCCGACATTGAAATGACATTCGAATCTGGTGTTATCATTGCCGAAGCCAACAAAGCAAACCCTAACCCTGAAGAAGTTGCAAAAGCTGGAACTCATCGCTTTACAATCAAAGAAAATGGCCAGTTAAGCTTAAGAAGTGAGTTAATACCTACAATGATCTCAGCCAAGCAGCGCGGTCTTCGAATTAACAACCATGGATTGTTTTATTTCAACACGCCATCAGGGTGGAAGTGGGTCAATATCAATTACGACTCAAAAACATATGAGAAAGACGGGCTACCCAGCGTGAATACCCCCAGTAGCTTAATGACACGCTTTTGCCAACTATTCCAAAAAGAGTCATCACTTATCCGCAACGAATGCGTCAGTATGTGACGATTTTTGTCACAATATATAATCGAACAATTGCTCAAATTACAATCAAATGTGACATATTGCACATAATCCCCTCAACCGTTTGTTTTTTTGCGACACATGAGCCTTTATTTTGACATAAAAATCAGGAATACTGTCGCTCAACAGTTGGCACAAGACCTGCTGTAAAGATATGAATGATTAAAGCTACTTACAGCTAAATTATAAACAAACAAATAATAAATTAAGTGGAGCGGTCTACTATGAAAGGTCAAAAAGGTTTTACCCTTATTGAATTAATGATTGTGGTAGCAATCATCGGTATTTTGGCATCCGTTGCGATTCCTGAGTACAGAAACTACATCACTCGTGCTGAGGTAACTAAGTCACTTGGTGCAGCTCGTCAAGCACAACTAGCAGTAACTGAGTTCACTTCTGTTGT
>JBNMQC010000037.1:0-17891 GCA_051277445.1 Bermanella sp.
GAATAAAGACAGAGCCCAGATTAACCGTAACGAATTCAAACCAAACTACGAAATAAGCGAAGATGGTATTGCTTATATCACCCTTGAACCAACCACTCAGGCCGGTGAAGCGTTGATTCGTTTCCCCTTGGCCAATGGTCAAGAAGAAGAAATTCGAGTGTGGTTAAAACCACAAGCCCGTGATTGGATGTTAATTGCATTAGGTGAGGGCACCATCGGTTACCAAACCATCAGTGGTCATATTAAAAATGCCCAAGCCCATGATCAAGAAGACGGTTTTTATACCGATGGCCGCTTAGCACTATTTGCTAAGGGTCAAATTTCCGGTGACTGGCTCTTAACCGCGGCTTATGACAGCAGCAAAGAAACCACCACGCCATTTGAAAAACTCCTAGACCCAAATAAGTACTACACCTTATATGGCGACAACAGTACGCAAAAGCTGGATGCCTCAATGGAAGGTAAACTGTATTTACGTATTGAGAAAGAACGTTTCTATACCGTATTTGGTGATTACAGCACCGACCTAAACAAAACAGAACTCAGTACTTATTTGCGTAAATTCCACGGTATTCAGTCGGTATTCCAAGGTGACATTGTGAGCTTTAATGCGTTTGTGACTGAATCTGCCCAACGCTTTGCCCGTGACGAAATTCGTGGTGATGGTACGTCAGGTTTGTACTCGCTATCGAACACCGACATCATCAGCAACAGTGAAACCATTAGTTTACAAGTGCGTGACCGTTTTAGAAGCGAAGTGATTTTAAGTGAAGTCGAGCTGACCAAAGACAGTGACTACAGCATTGACTACATTGACGGCTCTATCTTCTTTAAGTCGCCAGTACAAAGTACCGATGAAGATCTCAACCCGCGATACATTATTGCCCGTTATGAGACACAAGATGACAGTGCCAATGATCTCACCTTTGGTGGCCGTGCCGCTGTCCATGTTTTGGATAAAGCCGTTGAAGTGGGCACCACATTAATCAGTGAAGAATTAGGTGAAGACAGTAAAACCTTAAACAGTGTTGATATGCGTTTACAGCTATCCGATCAATTAGAGATCAAAGCAGAGACGGCCATTACCGAACAAAAAAATAACGGCACTAAAACCAGCGCAACGGCCAATTATGTAAGCTTGGATTTCCGCGGCGAACAGCTGCAAACCAAAGCCTACATTCGAACAGAAGAAGCCGGCTTTGGATTAGACCAATTAAATGACAGCGAAGGCAGCACAGAAAAGCTAGGGGTTGAAGGCACGTATTACATCACCTCACAGCAATACTTTAATGCTTTGGTGAGCGATCAAAATCAACTGGGTAACGAACAGCGCTTATCCATGGCGGAACTGACTTTTAATAACGAATATGAGCTAGGCCGCTATCGTCTGGGTGGCCGAGTCAGTGAAAACACGAGTGCTGTTGGTGATACTCAATCGATTCAGCAACTATTAGCTGGTCACTCTTATACTTTGATGAATGGTCGCTGGTTATTAAATGCAGATTTAGAGTTTAACCTTAAACAGAACGATGATATTTACGATCTACTTCGCTTGGGCAGTGACTTTAGAATCAATGATCAAGTGACCTTGTTTGCCGTTCACGAAATGGGCTTTGAACACGATGCGCCTTCGCGCAGTGTGGCAGGTATTCGTGCAACACCTTGGCAAGGTATGCAAGTGAGTAACAGCGTTGAGCAACAGCAAAGCAAAGACGGTAATCGTTTATTTGCCGTACACGGTGTGAATCAAGAAGTGAATCTGGATGAAAACTGGCAAATCAGTTTTGGCTACGACCAAAGCCAAAACCTAGAAAACAGTGTACTTGAGCAATCTGATGACACGGCCATTAACTTTGCACAAACCAGTGATGATTTTTATGCCATCAATACTGGCTGGGGTTATCGCAGCCCTACATGGCAGTGGACAAACCGCATTGAATACCGTGAGAGTGATACCAACGAGAAATGGAATGCCACCAGTGGCATCTACCGCCCTATTGGCTTAGGTTTTGCGTTTGGTCTTAATGGTGAATACCGTTTAGACGATGGCGATACGCAACGCATTGAATTCAAACAAATGGAGTTCGATATCGGTTTGCGTCCATTGGCCACAGGACTCGCTTGGTTAAACCAAACAAAATACATTGAAGAAGAAACCAGTAATGGTTCAAACACCATTGCCGCAGACTTAACCAGCCGCCGCTTAGTGAATAACACGCATTTAAATATGCGCTGGACGAAAACCCAGTTGAGCACTCAATACGGTTTTAAATATGTGGATGAGACCCTAGATGGCATCAGTTACTCAGGTGTCATTGATTTAATGGGCGCACAGGTCCGCCGTCACTTGATGCCAAAATGGGACTGGGGTTTACAAGGTCAGCGCTTGTACGATTACGAATTAAAAGACAGCCGTCATAGCATGGGGGTTAGCCTAGGTTATATTCCGCAGCAAAATACCTGGGTAAGCGTTGGCTATAACTTTGCAGGATTCACTGACCGAGATTTCGATGATGCTGGCTACAGTGCACAAGGCATTTACTTGAAACTTCGCATCAAAGCCGATCAAGACAACCTAAGAGCACTTAAGGCTTACTTTAACTAGTAGGCCTTAAGTTGTTATATACGCCTTTATTAATACCTTAGTTACTTAACCGGTATATCGTCTAGACAATTGATATTGTTGAAGCTTGCCGTTTGTTGAGAGAAGTTCACCTCGATCGGCTTAATACTCGCCAACCATTCACTAGTGCGCCGTCTGCCTGACAACAAATACATCATTAAACTTTCTTTAAAACGCTTATGCAGCAAGACATGTAAATGCTGTTGGCGCACCCCATCAAACACCACGCATGCAAAGGCAAGCTGATCACTGGCATGCTGCGCCATGACCTGTAAATAGTCTTCAGGGAGACTAGGCGTATCGCAAGGGCTAAATAACAGCCAGTCATTTTTTGCCGTATCCATCGCACTTAAGATACCCAGTAACGGCCCAGCATTGGCTTCTATGTCGCCGTATTCTTTATCCGCAAAGGTTGCAAAACCCAAGGCTTGGTACTGCTCATGATGCTCATTGCAGTTGAGTAGAACTTCTTGAGCGCCATTAAAGGCCTTTGCCACCTGACAAACCATGGCTTGTCCGTCTATCGGCATGAGGCCTTTATCCTGCCCCATTCTGCGGCTTTTACCACCGCATAATATAATGCCGCTAATTTTCAGCATGACTGCCTCTGCATGAAAGATTCAGGGCTATTTTCACATAGCTTTAGACTGTAAGGTATAGAGGGTTTTGAAATTAATAAATCCTACACAAGGTCTTGCAACTGACCTTGACACACATGGTCAATACGCGTCTAATTGGCACAAATTCAGCGAACAAGTGTTTACTCAAAATGTTAAAGCGTCATCTACGAGACCCGTTTTCTGGACTGAGCCATTTATTGGGGGCGATTATGTCCCTTGTGGCCATTCCCTATATGCTGACCAATCTGCCAGGCCAAGGGTCTGGTGTGTATCTGGCCAGCTACCTAGTGTTTGGCCTAAGTATGTTTTTCATGTTTGCTTCAAGCGCTGTCTATCACTTAATGGAAATCAGCGAAGCAGGCATTCGAGCCCTTAAGCGCGTGGATCACATGGCGATCTATGTGATGATTGCAGGCTCTTACACCCCGTTTTGCTTAATCGGATTAGAAGGCGCTCAAGCTTGGTGGATGTTCGGTACCATTTGGGGAATTGCGTTTGCAGGCATACTGACCAAGATTTTTTGGCTGCATGCCCCTCGTTGGTTCAGCACCTTACTGTATTTGGGCATGGGCTGGATCAGTTTGTTTGTCTATGAGCCATTGAGCGAATCATTATCTGATGGTGCCATTGAGTGGCTTCTGGCCGGTGGTATCAGCTATAGCGTGGGCGCAGTAGTGTATGCAACCAAGTGGCCTAATCTGCATCGCCATTTTGATTTTCACGACTTATGGCACGTATTTGTGCTCGGCGGGGCCGCTTGCCACTTTGTAAGTATTGGCGTCTATCTTTAATCACCGAACAAACGGGAGGGCTCAATCACTGACCCCTCCCATCTGGTTATGCTTCTTTTTGTGAAATGTCTGTTAGTGCCTGAACAAAGCTGTCCACCGGCTGGCCGCCGCTAATCAAATACTGATTATTAATAATAAATGCAGGGACCGAATTAATACCCATGGATTTATATTTATTTTCTTCACTTCTGACTTGTTCACGCAGTACATCATCCGCCAGCGCTTTTTCAATGTGCGCTTTTTCTAAACCCACAGACTGAGCGATTTCAATCAGCACATCTTGGTCGCTAATATTCAAACCATCGGTGAAATAAGCGTTGAACAAGGCCAGCTTTAATTGCGTTTGTTTGTTTTGAGTCTGGGCAAAATCCAACAGCACATGGCAATCCAGAGTATTGAAAATACGGGAACGCTGGTCAAAATTAAACTCCACGCCAGATTGCTGGCCCGCATTGATTAAATGCTGCTGGTTTTGTTTTAACTGGGTTTCGTCTAAACCGTATTTCTCTGCCAAGTGTTCATCAATGGCTTGGCCTTCTTTTGGCATGTGCGGGTTAAGTTGAAAAGGGTGCCACTGAATATTGGCTTCTATATCACTGGCAACTTGATCTAAGGCCTTAGATAAATTGGCATATCCCACCGCACACCAAGGGCATACCACATCACTGACGATATCGATCTGTAGGGTTTTCATAATTGCCTCCATAAGCGTTCAATGAGGTCATTGAACGCCAATCTTGGCCATTACACTAGGGGTTGTTGAGCAACACTGAATTGCACAGGTTACTCAAGATCTAAACGATAGACTTCATTTAACTGAGACAGCTCGTTAACGGTCACATTAAGATTGTTCACTTTACCGTCACTCAAGCCATATACCCAGCCATGTACAGCAAGCTTTTGTCCTCGGGCCCAAGCGTCTTGTACGATGGAGGTGTGGCATAAGTTATATACTTGACGCACCACATTTAGCTCACATAACAAGTTCACCTTGTCTTCTTCTGATTGTAAGCCTTTAAACATGTGGTTTTTTTGGTGATAAAGATCACGAATTTCCAATAACCAGTTGTCGATCAAACCTAGCTTCTGGTTTTGCATGGCAGCACGTACACCACCGCAACCATAATGGCCCACCACAATCACATGGCTGACTTTTAACACTTCAACCGCATACTGCAACACCGATAACAGGTTCATGTCCGTATGCACCACCATGTTGGCCACATTACGATGGACGAATAATTCACCCGGCATCAAGCCTACAATTTCATTGGCCGGTACGCGGGAGTCACTGCAGCCAATCCACAAATAATCAGGGGCTTGTTGTTTAGCCAAGGTTGGAAAAAAATCAGGGTCATTGCGGCTGATTTCTTCAGACCAGCTACGATTATTCTCAATGAGATCTTGTAAGGATTTTACGTCTTTTTCCACAGCCACCTCCACATCACAAACGTTGAGTGAGTTTACGTGTGTTTTCAATATATTTCATTTAATGATGTGGGCTTATTCATCACATATGGCGATAACATCACTTTTTTCAGCGCATACTGGGCAATTATTATTCTGACTCACATTAAATGTGCGCATGGATAAATCTAAACCGTCAAAACTGATCAATTTACCCGTGCTTGGCGAGCCTATTTTGGCTATGAGCTTAATGGCTTCAAGTGCTTGCATCACACCCATTAACCCCACCACCGGAGCCAAAATACCCGAGCTGCTACAGGTATCTTGTTGAGCGCTCAAATCAGGATAAACACATTGGTAACAGGGGCTGCCCGCTTGTCGCGGGTCCACGACCATTAGTTGTCCTTCAAAACGAATGGCCGCGGCGCTGACCAAGGGAGTTTTGCCTTGCACACATAAGCGATTATGTCGCATTCTGGCGGCGCTGTTATCGGTGCAATCCAGAACCACATCCGCGGTTTCGATACGCTTTAGCAGTTGCGCCTCGTCTAATAAACCGTCCAACGCCTCAATCACAATACTTGAGTTAAGCTGGGACAATTGCTGCTTAGCCGAATGTGCTTTGTTCATGTTCAAGGTGCTTTCGTTATGCACCAACTGGCGATGCAGGTTCGATAGCTCAACCACATCAGGATCCAGAAGAGTTAATCGACCCATTCCCGACCCAGCCAAATACTGTGCCGCACTGGAACCCAGTCCACCCAATCCCAGTATCAATACGTTGGCATCTAACAATGACTGCTGTCCGTCATAGTCCAACTGCGACAACAAAACATGTCGACTATAACGTTCCAATTGTTGGTCATTCATTGCTAAAAGATCCCATTTATTTACTCAGAATATTCATGAACGCACTTTAACATTTTTCAAATCAGCCGATAGCAAATACATGAAAACAATTACCTGCTTATTCATTTTAAGCATTGCATTAATCGGCTGCGGTGGCGGCGGTGGGGGTGGCACAACCACTGCTACCACCACATTAAATGTGCCTGCACTGCCCACCCCTCCCGTCTCACGCTTAGTGTTGCCGGCATCTTATGTTGGCTTCTTTATAGGCATCACCCCTTTAGGTACCAACAGGCAACTGGCCACTAGCCAACAATTCACCCAACAGCTTTACACATTGGATGCTGATAACGTCATCACGCCAGTGACCTTTTTAGACACAACCGGTCTGATTGAATTAGACCTTACGGGAAATGTCAGTTTTACCTCTGAAGAAAATATTATTCCTTTAGACATCATGGTGATGAACCCCGACTACGTGTTGCTCACCTTGTTTCATCGTAATTTTGATACTGACACTGAAAACGATTACTTCAACCTACTGGTGGATTTGCGCAGTGGCAATGTCACCAGTGCGCCCCTTGGTTTAAACGCACAAGGCAATAGTGGGCGCAGTGCATTAACCCAATTGGGCAGGGATTACTTCCCGCCCGATAGCCGCTGGAACGACACCTCCGATTTATATGTACTGAGCGTGGACTATGAAGCACTGGACATGATGGAAGAGGTCGACCATGAAGAGATCATTGACCATCATACGGGCGTCCCCTGCCCCACCAACGAAGTGGAAGAAGCGCCCACAGACGAGACAACGACAGACCCTATTGATGAAACGGACCCAACCGCTCCTGATACGCAAGAATCCGAAACGATAGATGCCGACACAGTCGACACCGAAGAAACCCCACCCATTTGTACCGAGCCCATTGGTGGCACAGTGACACCGGCGCCCACGACCACAGAAGAGACAACCTCCCCCGCGGCGGCATTAATGGCTGGTAGTGCGAGCGTCTCCCATGCAACGGCCCAAAGCACAGAGCTTACCCCCACCAATATATACAAAATGCGCTTAGGGGCGGCTAACCAGTACACGCTGGAGCAAGTGAGTCTAGAGGACGACCGGCCCGGTTTAGGGCAGTTTGTCGTGAGCCGTTCTGGCATCATGATTTACCGAAATATCGATGGCGGAGATAACAGCTACCGCGTGTTATTAGATGACTGTGAAGCCGTCACCGGTCGCCTAAGCACAGTATTACTGGCTCCTTACACCAGCTTAATAGTGGCCGACGATGAAAGCGGCAACAGCAGCATTTTTGAAGTCACAGAGCGGGGAGTCAACAAACTTGTCTTTAGCTGCAATGGCAACGTAATGCGCCAATCCTATAGCGGCTACACCACTCGGATCTCCAGCCTGCGTTTGCCCTATAACAGCGAAAGCATTAGCTCCTATGACTATATTTACCCCTACTTCATTAACTCCAGCTGCCAAGGTGGCCGTATCTTTCCACGGCCAAACCCCGAAATAAATATCTTTAACCCGCTGCCCTCGATTCTTGGTCTGCCAAGTAGCGATGTGAGGGGGTTACGTAAGAGCCAGATGTTTAATAACAACCTCTATTGCATCGGCTACGATGCCGGACTGAACCTTACCATCGCCAAACTCGATACCACCAATAACAATGATGATGCATTCGAGACATTAAACTTCGATTTCGGACTCTGGTTACCCGACTTTGATTCACTGCACCTGGTGTCCGATGACCATATTATCTTCTCTGGCACCTCGCGGGTGAGCACCGAAGTGAAGACCATTATGCTCAACACCAACGGGGAGGAATTCGACCTCTCCGACTCGCTCATTAGCTTAAAAGTTGCCCAGCAGATTGAGATTATCCCACCAACCGGTACCACTTATAGCTCAAACTTGGTGGAAGAATAATCAACATTCTCACCACGCCAGTTCAAGGGACTCACAGGCCACTATAAATGTGATTCCATGGCGATGTATCCGCCTTGCAGCTGTACCTTATGGGAAAGCAAAGTGATAACATGAGGGTAATTTTTTTATTTGCAGTAATATCATGCTTAATTCCGATAGCTTAGCTCAGCTCAAAGCGCTGAAATCTGATATTCAGACCCAGCAACAAACCAAGCTCAAACAAGGCACCGTTCGCGGAAGCCAGGGGCGATTTGGGTTTGTCGTCACAGACGATGGTGAGTCATTCTTCTTAGCACCCGATGAAATGGCTAAAGTCTTCCCCGGCGATGTCATTCATTTTAGTGAAACCACGGATGACAAAGACAAGGTTCAAGCCGTTCCAGAACAACTCATCAGCACCAGCTTCAAGCAATGCACCGGCCGATTCCAAAAACGCGGCAAAGCCCAATTTGTACAACCCGACACTCAAGGCAGCACCCACTGGCTGTACATTCCGCCCGATGCCTGTGAAGGCCTTGAGGACAACGACTGGGTCAAATGCGAAGTCACACGCCACCCTTTTAGCAATGGTAAGCCACAAGGTAAAATCATTGAGAAAATTGGCCAGCTAAGCGACGCCGGCTTTGAGCGCCAATATGCCATTGAGAAGTTTCAACTGAGCCATGAATGGCCTGAGACCACATTCTCAGAGTTAGCCCTACTGGCTGAAGAAAATATTGAAACCATGTCTGCTGGCCGTGAAGACCTTACCCAGCTGCCTTATGTCACCATCGATAGCGAGCACACCCGTGACATGGACGATGCCCTATTTGCAAAAGCTACCGAAAACGGCTGGCTTTTAAGTGTCGCCATCGCTGACCCAAGTAGCTGGTTTGGTATGAATACCAATTTAGACCAAGAAGCCGCTCGTCGTTGTAACTCGCTTTATTTTCCTGGTCGCAGCCTACCTATGCTGCCGCAAGAACTATCCAACAGTTTGTGTTCCTTACTTGAAGACAAAAATCGCCTAGCATTAGTGTGCGACATTCAATTAGACAAACAAGGTGGCGTCACCGCATTTGAATTCAAAGAGGCCGTGGTTCGCTCTCAAGGCAAACTGAATTATCAGCAAGTCACTCAATTCATTGAAGGAGACCAATCCGTTGTGGCCGCCCCTCTTGTTGAACACCTTGAGCAGCTGCACTTAGCCACTCAAGCGCTAAATCAATACCGCAACGAACATAATCTAATCATGGAAGATCGCGCTGACTACTACTTAACTGTCGGTGATAACGGTAAATTACAAACCATCTATAAAGCCGAGCGCAACAGCGCACAAAAGCTGGTTGAAGAGGCCATGCTAATCGCCAACATTTGTTGTGCTCGTCATCTGCAAACACTGGGTACCGGTATTTTTGTTCAGCACCCCGGATTTCGTACCGAGCGAATAGGTGATATTAAAACCATCATTGAACAGCAAGGCATTGAGTTCGATGGTGACTTCACCACAGCCGAAGGTTACAAAGCCTTCATTAAAGCCGTCGAAGCCAAAGATACTGAACTGCCGATTAAAACCATTCTAAGTCGTTTCTTAACGCGCAGCGAATTCAGTCAAGAAGCTGGGCCACACACAGGCATGGGCTTTGACTGTTACACCACATTCACATCGCCCATTCGTAAATACAATGACTTAGTGGTTCACCGTATTATCAAAGCCCATTTAAATGAGCAAAAAGCACCCGAAGTAGACGACGCCATGATTGAACGCTTACAACAAGGTTTAATCTGCGGACGCCAAGCCGTCAACCTTGCTGAAAACTGGCTTAAGTTACAGTTTTTAGAGAATCTACCGCAAAAAGAATTCGCCGGTAAAATTGTACAAACCAATATCGGGGGCTGTACGGTGCAATTGGTGGACTTCGGTATTGAAGGCTTTGTGGATCTGCGTAAAAGCAAAAAGCGTTTAAACTTTGATAAAGTCTATTTACGTCATAGCAATGATGATACTAGCTATCAGTTGAACCAAGATGTCACGGTAAGCATTAAAAACCTAGACATCCAAGCACGTAAACTGGATTTAACCTTTGTATAAAGGTTAAATTAAGAGAAATAAAAAAGCCCAGATATCAAACTGGGCTTTTTTTGCCTGTCGTGTTGCATTCGATGTCGCATTTTATAACGCTCCCATGGACACCTGTAAACGACAAGATTTTCGACGAGTATCCAATTCTTTATGGTATGAGATTGTCTCAAAGAACGTTTTTCGGCTGCAGCCATCACGCATCAAGGAAACAATCGCGTTATCGTATAAAGGGTGACGCAAAACGTAGCCCTGAGAGTAACCATGATGAATTTGACCATTGGCCTGCTTTATTTGTTTAAGCTGGTGAGCGCCAATTGTATTCATACTCAACACACCGTCATGTGTCAGTACTCGGTTATAAAGCGGAAATAACTGTTCAAAACCCACTTCTCTTTCAGGCTCGCCACTGACATGCTGAAACACATCATCCAGCACCCAGTCGAATGATGCAGTACTGCTTCGCAAAACGTCATAAGCATCATCATGTATCACAGTGACATCTTTGGGTAAGTTAAAAAATCGCTTTGCCAATTGAATATGCAACGCTTCTCTTTCAACACAGGTAATGTGGGCTTGCGGAAAAAAATGACGAATCAAGTGCACAACCGTGCCTCCGCCTAACCCAAGCACCAACACACGTTGTGGTGGCTGTTTTAAAAAGAACCCCGGTAAGACCAGTAAATCCCAAATCGCCCCAGAGATAGGATGATTAGGGTTATACTGACTATGCAATACACCATTGCTGTACAGGCGCACACTGGCCCCTGCACTGCGTACTTCATAATGGTCTTGCGCTTTTTGTTTAGAAAAAATGACCGCCACAGATTTCGCTTACATTAATAGATTTTAAGATTGGCTAAGTATTAGGCTTGCGCCTTTTGTGCAAGCTTTTCAGCCACTTTCGCTGCCGCGACAAAACCAAAGCTGGCCGTCACCATAGTGGCGGCACCAAAGCCGCCTGAACAATCCATTTTGACAGGCCCGTCCGTAAAGTTTTTTTCTAAACAAACCGAGCCGTCCGGTTGAGGGTATTTTAATTGTTCGGTGGAATACACACAGTGAATAGAGTAATTACGCTTAGTATTGCGTGAATAACCGTATTCACGGCGCAAGATGGTACGTACCTTTTTTGCTAACGGGTCGTTATGGGTTTTATTCAAATCACCCACGGTAATTTGGCTGGGATCGGTTTGACCACCCGCAGCCCCTGTCATAATAAGGGGCACTTTATTGCGTCGACACCATACCGCTAATGCCGCTTTGACTTTGGGTGAGTCGATGGCATCCAACACGTAATCCATACCTTTTAGATATTCATCCATGTTGCCCGGTGTTAAAAAGTCCATGATGGGTTTGACGATCAAATCGGGGTTAATATCTTGTAAACGCGCAGCGGTGGCATCGGTCTTTAATTGACCCACCGTGGATTTCAACGTGTGCAGCTGACGATTAGAATTACTAATACAAATATCATCCATATCTATCAGATGGATTTCGCCAAACCCAGTGCGCGCAAGGGCCTCAGCGGCCCAGGAACCCACGCCCCCCACACCAATGACCGCGATTTTACTTTGTTGAAATAGCTCAAGAGCCGGTAAACCATACAAGCGGGCAATACCGGCAAAACGATCCTGATAACTCACATCACTCATCCACATGTTATGTGGGCGGCATTATATCAGCCAAACCACAAAGCCAAAGAATAACCGCCTTCTCTGGAGGGATTTTTAACTGACTTGAGGTTTCAACCAGGGGTTTTCATAACAATAAGTTACTAAGAAGCAACATGGTCCATACATATACCACCCAAAAAATGTGCATAATGGCCACCTGTAGAGAAATGTGTACTCTCGAACCAATTAGTTATTGCGAACGGTCGTTCATTCCTTAGAATGTGAAATTCGGCCCTGAGCATAACAACAATAATCCACACCTATTTTTTAAGCGTGGCAGGTATAACGTGAATCAAGTGATGAATACTTTTCCCCGTACAGAGTGTTACTTATCTGTATTAGGTGACCAACCCTATCCCGCATATGAATTGCGAAACATTGTTCGCTACCTGAATAAAACCGGTGACATGTCCAGTGATGCTTTGCTCAAACATGTGGGGTTAAGCGCCCAGCAATTAGATGAGCCGTTTCTACCGGCTTATAAAGTTCTGGCTGCAATGAAATACTGCGCACAAAATCTTGGCCCGATTGTGGGTGCCCGCATTGGTGCCACCTATGAAGTGAGTGATCTTGGCGTGTTTGGCTACGCTATTGCGTCGACTCAAAACCTAGGCCATGCCATTGAAATTGAAAATAAATACTACCCCTTATTAGGGAATCTTCTTAAGCGAGGCAGCACCTTTAAAGAAGGGCTCATGTGCGCCACGTTATATAATGTGCAAAACATTGATGAAGAGTCTTTATCGTTTTTCGTCGCACTGGGGAATTCGGCTCGCATGCATATTGCCCGTAGCATTTTTGGCGATGACCTTGTTTACAGTGACATGCAGTTCATATTTGATGACGAAGACAACCGCGCAGAATACGAAGCGATATATGGCTGCCCGATTGAATTTAACGCCTCGCAAAACGGCTGGAGCATCGAGCGATCACTGTTTTCTCGTGAACGTAAGCAAGGCAATCGAGCGGACTGCACTCAATATCTACCTTACTGCAATGAGCTCATTTCGAACTTAAAACAAAATGACTCACTGGTGAATGATATTCAACAGATTCTAATAAGCTGCGCCGGTGATTACCCGGATATCGAAATGCTGGCCAGTGCTTTTAAAATCAGTTCACGTACACTGCGTCGCCAATTGGCTAAGCTTGGCACATCTTATCAAAAGATATTGAACAAGGTTCGCTGCCAATTATCCATTGAATATCTTACCCGCACGGAGATCAGCATCGAAGATATCTCCAATCTGATTGGCTTTAGTGATGTGACCAATTTCCGTCATGCATTCAAAAAGTGGGTCGGTAAAACACCTAATTTTTATCGTAAAACCTATCAACAACCTATCATTCATTAAACGTGTGGTATTTGGCCACACGGCCAAATATCACCTGCCTTATTCTTTGTAGCCTTATTACTCTGTATTGACGATAAATTCGTACAATAGAGGGTAATAATGAAAATAACAAACCAACTAAAATTAGCAGCCGCGGTCGCTGCAGGCATAACCCTAGTGGGTTGTGGAAGCAGCAGTAGTAGTGATGACAAGACACCAAAAACGGATGAGCCGTTTGAACGTATCATGTCCATGGCTGCAAATAAAACACAAGCCGTGGTTGATTTAACCACCATCAAAAACTCAACATGTTTCAATGTAGGTGAATGTAGCGCGTCTGGTTACACATTCCCTCAAGACGCGATCTTTGTTACCGCCACTGATGGTGATGACATCACTAACTTACTACTGGCAACCATTAACGATGCAGGAGCCGATGCGGTTATTGTGCTGCCGAAAGGCACTTTCTCAGTTACTAAGCCGATTGCAATCAGTGCATCTCAAACAGGTTTAACCCTTGTTGGGCATGGTATTGATCAAACTAAACTGGATTTTATTGACTCTGTTGCGGACGATGGCATTAAAGTCAGCGGAGCGAACAATGTTGTCCTTCGTGACTTTTCTGTTTATGAAGCGGCAAAAAATGGCATAAAAGTGGACCAAGCTAACGGTGTTCACTTCAACTATGTGGCGACCATTTGGGAAAACCCGTTGACCCCTGAAGCGGAAGAATCAGGTCTTAACGGTATCTATGGTTTATACCCTGTCGGTTCACAAAATGTTCTGGTTGAAAACAGCTACTCAAAAGGCTCATCGGATGCAGGTATTTATGTAGGCCAAACGAGCAACATTGTTGTGCGTCATAATGTGGCTGAACACAATGTAGCTGGTATTGAAATCGAAAACTCTTCAAATGCCGATGTGTATGACAACATTGCTTTTGATAACACAGGTGGTCTTTTAATTTTTGATCTAGATGGCCTAGACAAAGCCTTTGGTAGCAATATTCGCTTATTCAACAACCATAGTTACTCTAACAACCTAGCGAATGCCGGTTCTGGTTTTGTAGGCTATGTACCGCAAGGTACGGGCGCACTGGTACTTGCATCCGATGGTGTTGAAATCTTTAATAACCAATTTGATGATAATGATGGCCAAGCCATTGCTTTAACCAGTTACTTCTTAATTGATGACGATGTTGAAAACTACGGCACAAAATACGGTGAAACCATTTTAGATGGCTGGACACCTATCATTAATAATATTTATATTCATGATAACGCCTATAAAAATAATGCATCCGACCCCGACACTAACCAGGAGACATCTTTATTAGCACAAGTTTCTCTGGGTTACATACTTGGACAAAACTTTACTGGCGCGGCGGTTGATCATCCTGCAGTAGTTTATGATGGCATTGGTGAGTTGTTAACAAATGCTAATGCTCTTGCAGCCATGGGAATAAACCCTGGTATTTATGACAACACCATGTGCATTGAAAATAGCATTAATCAAAATGATAATGGTGCGGATTTAAATATTGGTTCTGTGTATGGCACAAATCCAATGGAGGTTATACCAGAAACAACCACGCCTATTAACTTTGATGAAAACTCATTACCAACACCAACTCTTCGTATTGGTCAAATTGATTCAGAGTCAAACACACTGATGAAATGTGATTCATCCCCGACCCGTTTAACCCCTTCTGTTGTCACCATTAATGGTGAGAAATACGGTTGCGGTTCTGGCGGTGATGATGAAGGCACTGCTACCTGTAATCTATAAATAGAAATACTGAGGAAGTACTCTCCTGCTTCCTCAGTTATGTTTCATTATCCAAATATCCAAACCTTATTCATGTTTAAAAGGTCGTAACCATGAAACCTTTGAGTCATCTTAAACCCCTAGCATGGTCATCAGTAATTGTTGTAAGTTCTCTGTTAAGTGCTTGCGGCTCAGAATCTGGTGGCGACAATGCAGTCGATAAAAAAGAATCTTGGAAGATTAACTACCAAGAAGTCACATTAGTTGGCAATAACCCAGATGTATGTACACCTGTATCCAGTGAGGTTAACTGGGATGCATTATTAGAAGCAAACTGTCATAACCTTTCTGACTATAATTTATTTCTTGATCCAAAAGATCCTACCAGTAACCCACAAGCACCCGGGTTACCCTATAAACTCAATACTCAATTATTCACGGATTACTCAAGTAAATATCGTTTTATTTTTGTACCACCGACTAAAACTGCCACCTATTCAGATCATGAGATGATGAACTTTCCTGTCGGCTCCGTGCTGGTTAAAACCTTCACCGTTCCGCAAGATACCGCTGATCGTAACGGTACTGAACATGTCATGGAAACCCGCTTATTAATTCACCGCACTGATGGCTGGGAAGCCGTTCCCTATTATTGGTCAAGCGAAACCAACGCACAATATCTAAGCTACGGTGCATCTATTCCAGCGACGACAACCCACAAAGGCAAAACGCTAACATTCAATTATGGTGTACCAACCAAAAATGAATGTACAAACTGCCATACTATTAGCCCTATTCGACAAAGCCCTGATGATGATCGTGTTTCTATCTTTAAGCCCATTGGTCCTAAAGCTCGGTTCCTAAACTGGGATTACGATTATGGAAGCGGTGAAGTGAAAAACCAGCTAGCTAAATGGGAAGAAGCAGGTATTTTAACCGGCGCTCCAGCCGATAAAAGCATCATTGATACGGCAGCTAACTTCGATAATAACGTAGATATTTCAACACTTAACGCTGATGAATTAAACCTAGCTGCTCGCAGTTATCTCGATATTAACTGTGCTCACTGCCATCGCTCTAATTTGACACTGGAAGAACCTAACTACTCGGGCCCAGCTGGAGATAGCGGGCTGCGTCTGGAGTTTAATCGTGACATTAGTGCCGATGAACGTTCATTTGGTATCTGTAAAAAAGCCGTTGCCTCTGGAGCCGACGGCTATCCGTTAGATGTTATTCCTGGCCGTTCAGATAAGTCATTCTTGCCCTATCGCATGAACCTAGTTGGCGGCAACATGATGCCAGAACTTGGACGTGACTCCATTCATACCGAAGGCGTAGCGCTCGTCAAAGCATGGATTGATAATATGGAACCCAATGATTGTGGCTTAACATTCTAACTATTCACAAGATGAACAAGCCCATTAAACAATGGGCTTGTTCATTATTATACTAACTTCTGGCATGAACATAGTTAAACACCTCCATAACAACAAATAATGAAGTACTGGCCTTTTTTCACTTTTTCACCCATCATTTAGAAAAGTTTAAATGTATGGATAGCCATGTTAGACCTGAACCAGATGTCCGTTTTTATTAAGGTGGTGCAAGAGGGCAGCTTTACCGCTGCAGCACGTATCCTTGACATGCCTAAGTCACGCGTTAGCCGCATGATTACCGATCTTGAAGACAAGCTGAGCGTACGCTTATTAGAACGCACTACCCGCGAAGTTCGCCCTACCGATATCGGTATGCAGTATTACGAGCAATACAAACCCTTATTTGAAGAAATTGTTGATATTCATGAACAAATCTCCGACAGCCAAAAGGATGCCAGTGGTCATTTGCGTATTTCTGCACCCGTTGGATTTGCAATCGAACTAATGGGGCGCTGGATGGCAGACTTTAAGTCCGCGTATCCGCTTATTGATATTGAAATGGTATTCAACGATGGTGAGTTGCATCTAATACGCGATGGTTTTGATGTGGGCTTTGTAATGGGCCAACTTGAGGACTCAAGTTTAATCGCTCGCAAGCTCGATGATACCGACCCTATTATCTGCGCAAGCCCTGATTTCGTTCAGCAATACGGTCCGTTTACACACCCAGAGCAACTCAACTCTGTTCCCTGGATAGAAATGGGCTCCCGAAAGGGTTATACCCACAATGCCTGCTTTATTCATAAAGAAACGGGTGAACGCCTTGAGGTGAAACAACACAGTGCAGTTACCGTTAATCATAACGAAATTGCAAAACAACATATGATAGCGGGACAGGGTGTGGGGATTAGCTCTACCTTCATGACATACGAAGATATTGTATCTGGTCGACTTGATGTGATTTTGCATGACTGGCAGATTGAGCAAGAACCATTATATATGGTTTTCCCAAGCGGCAAACATCAAGCTAAAAAAGTCCGTGCATTTATTGATTTCTTTATTGATCGCTCGAAAGAGTTAGAAGAATTAATGAGCAAATGTACCGATTTTAGTGAGGTAGAACAGCTTGAGCGCTTTAAGAAATATTTAACCACCAGAAACTTATATAAATAATGTCTGCTGTTAAATGAAAATAGCCGCTGGGGCGGCTATTTTACATATCAGTGATATTTAATGCGGTGCGGGCGGTGCGAATTTTTTCTTGCTGCTCCATATCCAGTAAATTCTGAAACACAGATTTAACCGCCGACGAGCTACTACTTTCTACCATGCCTTCATACAACTCGATAAAATAATCATCTAATTTTAAAGCCATGATAATCACTTCATCAGTGGTCATGTGGTCTGTGATTTCAATACTCGCTAATACTTCTGCTAAATCTTGATCCGG
>JBNMQC010000038.1:0-17027 GCA_051277445.1 Bermanella sp.
GTCAGGCTGTCTGGCTTATATGTGCGCGTAGACGGTGACAATAAACGACCACAGCAGCCTATTGAAGAAGACGACGCTAAGCTGATAAAGCGCCTAATAGAAAGTCTATTGTTACAGCAACACGTGGAACTGAATAATGTCACGGTAGAAAATATTCGTGAGAATGAAACAAAGATCTTACAGCTAGACCACCTTGTTATGACGGGGGATGGATTCAATCGTCTAATTACCGGTAATGTATCGTATGGAAATGAGAACAAAGTCAATGCAGGTCTTCGCCTATACAGTCAAGGCAGCCCGTTCAAGTTAGACTCGTTTTATGCCAGAGGGGCTTTGGACTTACCAGATGTCGATGTGGATTACTGGGTAAACGAAATTTTTGATGTGTCGATTTTTAAGTCATTTTCAGCGTCAGCCCAGCTACGCTTTGAATTTAAAGAAGGCTTATTAAATTACAGTAAATTATCCGTGGCCAGCCCCAGTGTGTATATCAAGGATGGCCGCAAAATAGATGCCTTGAATGCGCAAGTATGGGCCAAGCAAAATACGGTGGATGACTGGAGTTTTTGGTTAGAAGATAGCCGCTTCAAGTTGAAGGATAAGACGTGGCAGTTTAATGATGTTGCCATCGGTTTGGCTAAAACCATGCAAGGTAGTCGCTGGCAGACATATATTAAGTCCATGGATGTCAGCTACCTGCATGAGTTTTTGACCAGTGTTAGCTTGATTCCTGAAAGCTTAAAGCCGGTATTGGCTGAGTTATCTCCAACTGGCTCAGTAGAAGATATGAATATCATCATGCAAAATAAAGCAGATGGTCAAACCGCCTTTACGGTGGCCGGTGAAATTAAAAACATCTCCACTCAAGCCAGTGGTGGCATACCCAGTTTAACGAATGTAAATGGCGTCCTTGCCGCCAGCGAAAAAACCGGCCGTGTTCAATTCGATGGTCCGCAGGTGACGGTTAATTTCCCACAAATTTATGAAACCCCTTTTTACTTCCCGCAAGCCCAAGGTCAGGTCGACTGGTTTATTACAGAGCAAGGTCTGCGTCTGGTGGGCGATGGCTTATCTTTTGAGATGGATCAAATCGAAAAGATAAAAGGTGGCTTTAAGGTTTGGTTGTTTAATGACGAAAAACTTGAAGATAAATTAGAGCTCAATTTATCTTTAACCAATGCTCAGGTCACAGCACACCACGCATTGGTGCCAGATATCGTGTCTCAAAACCTGAGAGACTGGTTGGATCAGGCCTTGTTATCCGGTACGGCTGAAACAGGCCAGTATTACTTGTTTGCAGGTCTTGATAAGAACAGCATTAGCCAGTCTGAGTTACAACTTAATTTAACCAAGGCTGCACTTCAGTATTTACCGCAATGGCCAATCGTGTCAGATATTCATGGTGATCTATTGGTACAGAATGATCAGGTTTATACCCATATCAATAAAGCGTTGAGCTTGGGCGGTGACGTGTCCAATACTCAAATTATGTATGATGGTATCAGCCATAACACGCTTTGGGTGAGAGCCGATATTGATGGTTTAGCCTCTGAAGGCTTTGGCTATTTTCAGCATACACCATTACAAAGTGTGGTGAACAATGTGATGGATCCTTGGAGTATGACGGGTAAGCATTTTACTCAACTAGGCTTGTCCATTCCTTTAGGTGACAGTGATCAACGCATTGCTGCGGATGTCACCACTCGGTTATCACAAGCGAGCCTAAACCTAAGTGACGTTGGTTTAGCTTTTGATAATACACAAGGCACCATTCGGTATCGCTCAAGTGATGGCTTAAGTGCCTCGGCAATAGGTTCTCAACTATGGGAGCAGCCGCTCGTTGTGAATATTTCATCTTCAATGCATGAGGTTGGCTTTTCAACGGACATTGCATTTGAGGGGAACGTAGAAATCAATCGCTTAAAACAGTGGCTTGACTTGTCTTTATTGAACCCCATCAGCGGTAATACCTTGGTTGCTGGCCATTTTAAAATCAGTGGTGAAGATGGTGGGTTCACTGGTCTTGAATTAAGCAGCGATCTAAAAGGTGTGGATGTTAAATTACCTGAGCCATTTACAAAAAATGCCAATTCTAAGCAAGCGTTTCAATTTAAAATGGCGTTGAATGATGGGCAAAAAATCCAGCTCTCATATGCGGATAATGTGAACTTGGCTTTGCATATTAAACAAGGCGAAATTGAATCTGGTCAGGTGTATCTAGGCTCAACTGAAGCGTATATTCCTAGCACCAAGGGCATAGAGGTCTTAGGTCATGTCACACAAATTGATGGCAATCAGTGGCTGAATGTTCTCCATCAAATCAAGCCGGCCAACTCAGAGAAAAATAAAGAAACTAAGAAGCAGTCTTTGATGCGTAAAGTGGATATTAGCACGGACCTATTGATTTACGACGGCTACCAATTTGAACAAGTATCAGCACAAGTGAATGCACGAAATGATGCCTGGGATATT
Source organism: Bermanella sp. (assembly GCA_051277445.1). GTDB lineage: Bacteria > Pseudomonadota > Gammaproteobacteria > Pseudomonadales > Oceanobacteraceae > Bermanella. Next base: position 2,473 of record JBNMQC010000038.1, read on the forward strand.
TATGTAGACGCGCCAATCGCTAAAGGCTTAGTGACTTGGTCAGAGAATAAACCAATTAAATTAGATCTCGATTATATTCACTGGCCTGCGCTGACGGAAACCGACGAACAAGACACCCAGGAAGCGGACCCGCTTGCAAATATTCACCCTAGGATGTTTGTAGATATGGACTTGAAAGTGGATGAAATTTTCATTGGGCCAAGAAATTATGGTATTTGGCAGGGCAAAATCCGTAGTAATGGCGATACCCTTGCGGTTACAGATATCGATGGCAAAATCAAAAAGTTAGCAGTAAAAGGGCAGGCGACTTGGGTTAAACCCACTAAAACGGCTGAGTCACAAAATACGTCTTTAAAATTAAGACTCGCCAGTGATGATGTGGGCGGCATACAAAAAGCGTGGCGTACTAAACCCGTTATGGAAGCGAAAGATGCCAAAATTAATTTAGACTTTCAATGGCAAGCTAGTCCTGCGGCGGTTAAGTCTGAGCTATTAAATGGTCAAGCCAGTGTTTCATTAAAAGATGGTCGTTTCTTGGACGCAGGTGATACAGGTGCGTTAAGTGCATTTGGTATTTTAAACTTTGGCGCTATTGGTAGGCGCTTGCGCTTAGATTTTTCTGATGTGTATCAAAGCGGTTTTCATTTTGACTCGGTCTCTGGAAAAGTCACAGTAAAAGACGGGATTATGACTATTGTGGATACCTTAGATATAAAAGGGCCGTCTGCAAAATTCTCTGCCAGTGGTACGGTGGATTTGAATACTAAAGTACTGAAACAAGAGCTATCGGTTACCTTTCCTATTACCAGTACTTTACCGTTTGTGGCGATCTTGGCCGGTTTTGCACCTCCAGTGGCGGCGTCTTTATTTGTTGGAGAGCAGTTGGTGGGGGATCAAATCGAAAAATACACTAGCGCCACTTATAAATTGGATGGTACTTGGGACCAGCCAAATTTAAAGTTAATGAAACGTTTTGATAATGATATTGAAGGTAAGCAAGACCAAGGCTTTTGGTATCGGATGAAAGATTTCTTTGGGTTAGGAGATAAAGATTAATGCGCTGTGCGGTTGTTCAAATGACCAGTGGGAAAGACGTCGATGCTAACCTAGCCCAAGCTTATGGCTTACTTGAGCAAGCGTCTCAACAAGATGCTGAGCTTGTGGTGTTACCAGAGATGTTTGCGTGTTTGGGTGTGACCAATCAATATGAATTAGCATCTAAACGCTTTACCCATAATGATGTTATCAAAACTCTTTCGGCTTGGGCGAAACAATTTCAATTGACTATTGTGGCAGGCTCAATTCCGATGTTGGATGACGATGCTGGTCAATCGGAAAAGGTTTTGGCGGCTTCTTTGGTTTTCTCGCCAGAAGGCGCTGTGCTCGGACAATATAACAAAATACATTTGTTTGATGTGGATGTGGCGGATGAAAAAGGGCGCTATCGAGAGTCTGATACTTTTATTGCCGGTGATAAAAAGACAGCAGTAGAGGTTGAAGGGCACTTACTAGGCTTGAGCGTCTGTTATGACCTGCGTTTTCCAGAATTGTATCAACAGTACCAGTCCCTGGGTTGTGACATGATCACAGTGCCTTCAGCGTTTACCTATGAAACGGGACGCCAACACTGGGAAATTTTATTGCGCGCGCGGGCCATCGAAACCCAAAGTTTTGTTTTGGCTGCTAATCAAGTAGGTGTCCATGAGGATGGCCGCAAGACATGGGGGCAGAGCATGATCGTTGCCCCCAATGGGGTTGTGCTGGCGCAAGGGGATAACGAAACAGTACAGGTGATTTGTGCGGACTTGGATTTTGATTTCTTGCAAGAGTGTAGAAAGAACATGCCGCTTCAGCAGCATAAAAAACTAACCTGATTATACAGGTTAGTTTTTTGTGTATCACCTAAGTGACGTTAGCTTGGGTAAAACGTTTTAATGAATAGAAATAATTTACGAGCAGCGGTTTTCCCCATTTTCACTTGAGGCGCATCCGGATTTGCAACTTTTGCTTCGTGCTCTTTTGCTGCATTGCGAATCAACTGACGAAGGTGTTGAATGTCGGTCACCTCAAATTGCTCGCAGAATTCACTCAGCGCATCTTTGCCTTCGGTGATTAAGCGATCACGCCATTTCTCTTGTTGATGCAATACTCGGTTGTATTCTTCACTGCTTGGGTCTGATTTATCCAAAGCTAGCTGAACCGCTTCCACATCTTCTGTGCGCATGACACGGCCAACATATTGGAGGTGACGGCGTTTGGCTTCGTTCTTCTTGATGCGATCCCACTCGGCTACGGCTTCGATCATGGTGGCACTGAGGGGCAATGTTTTTAGTTGTTTTTTGGGTAGCTCACAAATGCGTTTGCCAAGTTCTTGCAGGGCGTGCATTTCGCGTTTAATTTGGGATTTGCTCGGGCCTGAATATTCTTCAAACTGATCGTCTTCGTGTTCGCTCATGGGGAAACCAATAATGTTTATAAGTAAAAGCTAGCGGCTAAACCTAAAAATGCAAAGAAACCCACCACATCAGTAATCGTGGTAAGTACAACACCGCCCGCAAGGGCAGCATCGATATTAAGTCGTTTAAGCAAGATAGGTAAGAAGGCACCGGCTAATGCCGCTACCACTAAATTAATTACAATGGCGATGGCAATGATCACCGAGATCTGAATGTCTTGAAACCATACATAGGTGGCCAGGCCAATCACAATGGCCCACAGTATACCATTGCTAAGGCCAACCAATAGCTCTCGATTAAGCAGCCAGCCGATGTTATTTGAGTCGATATGGCCAATGGCTTGGCCACGAATGACCAGTGTCAGGGTTTGGCTACCGGCAATGCCCCCCATACTGGCCACGATTGGCATCAGCACCGCAAGGGCAACCACCGTATTAATCGTATCCTGAAATAAGCCAATGACGGCACTGGCTAAGAAAGCGGTAAGTAAGTTGATGCCCAGCCAAACGGCACGACGGCGGCTGGTTTTGAAGGCGGGAGCAAAGGTGTCTTCATCCTCATCAAGACCCGCCATACTCATTAATGAGTGGTCAGCCTCTTCACGAATAACGTCTACCACGTCATCGATGGTAATACGGCCTAATAGTTTGTAAGTGTGTTCATCCACCACAGGGGCGGAAATTAAATCGTGGCGCTCAAATAACTGCGCCACTTTGGTGTCAGGCATGTCGGCACGAATGGTGATGACATCTGTGTTCATGACCTCACGAACCGTGGTGTCAGCATCGCTCACGAGAATTTTATTAATAGGCAAAACGCCAATGAACTCGTCACGTCGGTTAACCACCAAGAGATTATCAGTCATGTCCGGTAGTGCACGGTGACGACGCAGATAACGCAGCACAACCTCAAGGGTAATGTCGGGTCGCACCGTGACGGTATCGGTGTTCATTAAGCCACCGGCGCTGTCTTCAGGGTAAGACAGGATGGCTTCGATACGCGCACGATCTTGTGAGTCCATGGTGGTTAGGACTTCTTGAGTAACGGTATCGGGTAATATTTGCAGTAAGTCAGCGATATCATCGGTATCGAGATCGGACATGGCGTTCGCCATTTCCTGCACACTCATTTGGTTTAACAACCAGCTTTGTAGCTCGTCGTTTAAGTGTTGCAGTACCTCACCTTCATTTTCTTCATCAATGAGGTCCCACAGTAGCTTACGTTCTTTAGGGGGGGTGGATTCGAGAAGATGAGCAACATCCGCGGCTTGTAGGTCGCTATTAAGAATTCGACGTACTTGTGCTAAGGCCCCACTTTCCAGTGCGACGCCCAGATGTACCAGTTTGCTGTGTTTATGTTCGCCCCTGGACATAATGCTATCTCTTTAAATCAGCGTGGGATTGTACCGATAAAGGCGGTAACAGGCTACGACCCTTAGTTAAAAGTGTAGCCTAGAAGATTGATTTAACGGGGGTTTTACGACAAAGGGCTACTCGCCTTCACCAAAGTAGTCATTAATCAGTTCGTGCAGAGCATCCATCGCGGCGTGTTCGTCGTCGCCATCCACTTTCAGAAGGACTTCAGAGCCTTGGCTGGCTGCTAGCATCATGACGGACATGATGCTTTTACCGTCCACTTCTTTTCCATTAAAACTGATTTTTACTTTACTTGAGTAGGCACTAGCGGTTGATACTAACTTGGCGGCGGCTCGTGCATGTAAACCCAATTTATTTATTATTGTGATGGAGTTTTCAAGCATATCAATACAAGCAAATAGGGATAGAGGGGGTTACCATATCGGCCAAACCGCTTTGTGTCTAGCGAAATACCATAGACGTTAGTCTATTGATTTAGCTCTCGATGACGAAGTTGGACATTGGCAAATTCATCTTGATAAGCCGCAAAAAGACGTTCTGCCATGTAAACGCTGCGATGTTGCCCACCGGTACACCCGATGCTAACTGTCATATAGGTACGGTTGTTGGCTTCAAACTGAGGCAGCCATTTTCGTAGGAATTCTTGGATATCATTAAACATGGCATTGACGTGTTCATCGTCTTGAAGAAAAGCCTGAATTTGAGGGTCTTGGCCGGTAAATTGGCGCAGAGTCGGGTCCCAATAGGGGTTCGGTAAACAGCGCACATCAAATACAAGATCACTGTCTTTGGGAATACCATGTTTGAATCCAAATGATTCAAACAATAAAGACATATCGCCGCCTTGTTTTTGTACAACTCGCTCTTTGATCATACTGCGTAGCTGGTGCATGGATAAATGTGTCGTATCGACGGTGAGATCCGCCATATCGGCAATATGCTGCAGAACGTCTTTTTCTCGATCAATGGCTTCTAATAACGGGACGTCCGGGCCAGTAAGTGGGTGCTTACGTCGAGTGGCGCTGAATCGAGTGAGAAGTGTATCGGTATGGGCGTCCAGATAGATGATTTCCAGCTGGCACTGTTTACGATCAAGTTGGTTTACGATATCAGAAAAATTGGCTAAATCCGCTTGGATGTTTCGCGCATCAATACTCACGGCCACGTAATTCATTTGTCCTTGGCCTGTTTGTATTTGATCGAGTAGGTTCTGTAATAGCCCGACAGGCAGGTTATCGATGCAATAGAACCCAAGGTCTTCGAGTAGGTCAAGGGCGGTACTTTTACCAGAACCGCTGCGTCCACTGATGACCACAAGTTTCATAACATAACCTTTTAAATAAATGCTAAGCGATGGCTAATTGGTAAAGCTCATCTTGATTTTTAGCGCTGCGTAAAGAGGAGCGATATTCTTCTTGGCTAAATTTCTGTGCCAGCATGCTTAATGTCTGTAAGTGCTGTTCGGTGGCCTCGGCTGGCACCAGTAATACAAAGACAATATCCACAGGCTTGCGATCTATGGCGTCGTAATCGATGGGTTCATCAAGAATGAATAACGCCCCCACGGTGCCTTCACATTCTTCTAAGCGAGAGTGAGGAATTGCAATCCCTTCCCCGATACCGGTACTGCCCAGTTTCTCCCTTGCAATCAGGCGCTCATAGATGTCATCCGCTTGCGCATCTTCGATAGTCGCTGCAAGGAATTGACTAATGTGCTGAATGAGTTTCTTTTTACTGCTGCAATGCGCACCCAATTGGATGCGCGCAGGGGTTAGGATATTTGAAATACTAGAGGTCATATTGAGTTAATGGTTATTTCCATGGCGGTGGTTAACCATTTTTTCTTTGTGTTTAAGAAGTTGGCGATCTAATTTGTCGGTCATGCCATCAATGGCGGCATACATGTCATCGTGATCTGCATTAGCGTGTAATTCAGCACCGGATACGTGCATGGTGGCTTCGGCCTTCTGAGTGACTTTTTCGACGGTGAGTGTTACTTGCACATTGGTAATATTATCAAAGTGTCGCTCCAGTTTTTCTACCTTGGAGTGGACGTAGTCCTTGAGGGCTTGAGTCACTTCAACATGGTGGCCGCTGATATTGATTTGCATAGATGGCTCCTACTGTCGGCACCCCGAAATTAGGGTGCGTGAATGTGCAGATAACCTAAAGTATAGGCTACCGGCTAAAACCAGTGTAGCAGTTCGCTAAAAACTCTTAAGCGAACAATTAAACCAAGCGTTTGCGCTCGTTAGACGGTGGTATGTGCATCGCCTCACGGTACTTGGCTACGGTTCTACGTGCAACCTTGATGCCTTCTTCTTCCAAGATATTGGCAATTTTGCTGTCGCTCAAGGGTTTCTTTGCACTTTCTACTGCAATAAGCTTTTTAATCATAGCGCGAATCGCCGTAGAGGAGCACTCGCCACCACTGGTGGTGCTCACATGGCTTGAGAAGAAATACTTCAACTCGAATATTCCCGCTGGGGTGTGCATGTATTTTTGCGTGGTCACACGGGAGATGGTGGACTCATGCATGCCAACCGCTTCGGCGATATCATGCAATACGAGGGGCTTCATGGCTTCATCCCCTTGCTCTAAAAAGTCTTGTTGGTACTCAACAATTTTCATGGCCACCTTGAGTAAGGTTTCATTGCGGCTTTGTAGGCTTTTTAAGAACCAGCGAGCTTCTTGCAAGTGATCCTTAATGAAGTTGTTGTCCGCGCTGCTATCGGCACGCTTTACCATGGAAGCGTAGTGGTCATTGATGCGCAATTTTGGCGCAATCTCAGGGTTTAGCTCAACGCGCCACTCCCCTTTGATTTTACGCACCATGACGTCAGGGATCACATACTCATTCGTTTGCGGGTCAATTTGAGAACCTGGGCGAGGGTTAAGCTCTTGAATGCCACGGATAACGACTTTCAATTCGTCTTCTTTGACTTTTAGCTTGCGCATCAGTGCCGCGTAATCTTTTGAACCCAGTAGATCGATATGTTGGTCAATAAGCACTTGAGCCAGAGGCAGCCAAGGGGTTTCTTGAGGTAATTGACGCAGCTGCAGTGATAAACATTCTTGTAAATTTCGAGCACACACACCGCTTGGCTCAAACTGTTGAAGCAAATGCAAAACGGCTTCCACTTCGTCCAGTTCAATTTCTAATTCAGGGTCGAGGGATTCAACAATCTCATCTAATGCCACTTTTAGATAGCCGTCATCGTCAACACCTTCAATGATGTTGATGGCAATAAGGTGATCGTTATCGGACATTGGAGTGAGGTTGAGTTGCCACAAAAGGTGGTCTTGAAGGTCGTCTGTGCTGCCGTTGCGGCTATCCATGTCATAGTCATCACCAGATGAGCCGGATGAATGATTTTCTGTCATGGATGTTGGAGCGGCGGATGCTTGCCAAGTGTCATCCCAGTCACTGTCGGTGGAAAGTTCATCTGGGATGTTTTCGCTCCAGTCATCGGCGGCGGTTGGCTCATCCGATTGGTGTTCTTCACTGGTGCTGACGGTTTCGATTTTTTCTTCGCTTTGAGAGTTGATGTCTTGATTGCTGTCGCCTTCAAAATCCTCATCAACATCTAACAATGGATTGGAATCCAAAGCATTTTGAATTTCTTGTTGCAGATCCAGAGTTGAAAGCTGTAATAAACGGATGGCCTGTTGCAGCTGAGGAGTCATGGTCAGCTGTTGACCCATTTTTAATTGGAGCGAGGCTTTCATATATTACTGCTTAATCCCATAGCGCGTTTGACCCATGTAATGAATATACAAGATTACAACTTAAAGTCATCACCTAAATAAATATCTTTCACTTGCTGATTGGATAAAACATCCTCAGCAGAGCCTTCTGCGATAATATGTCCGTTACCTACGATATAAGCTTTCTCACATATATCAAGGGTTTCACGTACGTTGTGGTCGGTAATTAAGACACCTAAACCACGTTTTTTTAGTTGTTTTACAATGCTTTTTATATCACCTACCGAGATTGGGTCAACACCTGCAAACGGCTCGTCTAATAAGATAAAAGAAGGTTCGGCCGCAAGGGCTCTGGCGATCTCGACACGTCGGCGTTCACCGCCGGATAATGCCATGCCTAAGCTGTCTCGAATATGCTGAATATGAAATTCATCCAATAGGCTTTCAAGTTTTTCTTTGCGCTGTTCAAGGCTTAATTCTTTGCGCGTCTCCAAAATCGCCATAATATTGTTCGCCACCGTTAACTTGCGAAAAATAGACGCTTCTTGGGGAAGGTAGCCAATGCCTTTTTGTGCTCGACCATGCATTGGTAAATCTGTGATGTCGGTATCGTCAATTAATACACGACCCTTGTCTGAGGCCACAAGATTAACAATCATATAAAAACAGGTGGTTTTACCGGCACCGTTGGGGCCAAGTAAGCCGACAATTTGTCCGCTTTCAATGGACATGGAAACATCTTTTACTACTTGTCTTGGGCCATAGCTTTTCGCTAAGTGCTGCGCTTGCAAAATTGCCATTACATTAAGATTCCTTGTCCTTCTTAGGCTGAATCACCATGCGGATACGGTTTTGTTGTTCAGGGCTTTCAGCTTTTACTCTTTGTTCTTTTATTAGGTAAACAATTTTTTCGCCAGAAAAAACATTTCCTTGTTTTTCAAGCCCCGCGTTATTTAATAGCGTGAGTTCTTCAATGTTTGTATCGTAAATAATGGTTTCCCCATAGGCGAGGGTTTTTCCCTCGTTGGCACTTAATGTTTGTTCATATCGTGCAGGGGTGCCGGTGGCAATAATTTTTTGTAGTCCCTTAGTGGTGCGAATCAAGGTCAGGGTTTGTGCTTGAATATTCAAAGACCCTTGCTGCATATTTACATTGCCTGAGTAAATAATCTCGCCTCTGATTTTGTCTAGGGAGGCTGTGTCGCTGGCGATGCGGATCTCCTGTTCACTGTCATCAGGAAGCGCCCAGCTAGTTAAGCTGACTGAAGCTAAGGTGAGCGTTATGAGAATATTACTGAGCCTTTGGATCATGGCGTCCTCTCACGTGTGATTTAAATTTTACAAACTGTTTATCGAGTAGAATCGTCATGCCTGTGGCTAATAATTCGCTGCTGTCGCTTTCAATGACAACGTCGGTATCAGTGTCGGCCATTTGGCTATCTAAGTCTATATCTAGGCTGGCAGTGGTCAGGCTGAAGTCGCCACCTGTGGGGTTCAAAGGTACGACGATCACACCGCCACCCAGTGTGATTTTAGATTGTTTAAGTAAGCGCCCACTCTGACTGCGAACGCCCCATTTAGGGATGCCGGCTTCATAGAGAATCATGGAGGGTTTTTCCAGAACTGTGGTGTCATCGCCGGGATAATGGGTGGCCTTCAGGGCGGTAATTTGCTGTGAAAGCTCGCCATCTTCGCCGAAACTTTGGGCGCTGAATGTTTCAATTATATAGTCAGGCTCTTGATCGATGAGATCTTGAGCCACGATTTCAACACTGGCTTGGTGATCATCTAAAGCAAGGTACGCCACCATGGCCAGTGCGGTCAATATCGTGACAATATAACGCTTACGCATTAAATGACCCCAGCTCGCAACAAGTCATGCATGTTGATGACGCCTGCCACTTGATCCCCATCTAATGCAACAAGGGCGTTGATTTTTTTATCTTCCATGACGCTTAACGCTTCAGCAGCCAGTTTTTCAGGGTCAATGGTGGCGCAGTTTTGAGTCATGGCCCGTTCAACGGCCGTGGTGTGAAAGTCCACATCTTTATCGAGGGCGCGACGTAAGTCACCATCAGTGAAAATGCCGGCTAGGGTGCCCTGCTCGGTGAGGACGGTTGTCATGCCTAGACCTTTTTGAGTCATTTCTATTAGTGCATCTTTAATCGGCGTGCCTACAGTGACACTGGGTATCTGACTGCCACAATGCATAATGGTTTTAACTTTTAATAATAAACGACGACCCAGGCTGCCACCTGGGTGACTAAAGGCAAACTGCTCGGCGGTAAAGCCACGGGCTTCCAGCAAGGAAATAGCAAGTGCATCGCCCATAACAAGGGCCACGGTGGTGCTGGATGTCGGCGCAAGATCCAAAGGACAGGCTTCTTTATCCACACCCACATTTAAGTGGCTTTCTGCTGCCTGAGCCAGCGTGGACTGGTCATTGCCTGTCATGCCGATGAGAGGCACATGCAAGCGTTTGAGCAGTGGAATGATAGTGGTTACCTCTGAAGACTCGCCAGAGTTGGATAGGGCAATCACCACATCGTCAGCGGTGATCATTCCCATGTCACCGTGAGCGGCTTCGCCTGGGTGGACAAAGAAACTAGGGGTGCCGGTACTGGCTAAGGTAGCGGCAATTTTATTACCAATATGACCAGACTTGCCCATGCCCGTGATAACAACACGGCCTTTACAGTTGAGCATGAGCTCGCAGGCCGTGTTAAAGGCTTGGTTGTCTAATTTAGTCAGCATGCCATTCACGGCATCTCGTTCAGCCGCAATGGTGCGCTTGGCGGATTCAATAAAACTTATAGAACTCATTTTTATTCTTTACCTTACAGCAGCCTAAAATCAGGCTTGGAACAATAGTAAACCTAAATAACTAGCATAGGCTAATAACAGCACGCTACCTGCGCTGCGACCGACGCGCCCTTTACGGCGGAAAATATAGATAAATGCAATTAATAATAAAGTGATGATCAGCATGGCGCCGTAATCACGGTACAGCACATCTTCTTCAATCACGGTATTGGCAACTAACCCAGGAATCGGCATGACCGCTAGCAGGTTAAAAATATTAGAGCCCACCACGTTTCCAATGGCGATGTCATGATGGCCTTTCAAGGCGCTGGCAACACTGGCCGCAAGCTCCGGTAAGCTGGTGCCGATGGCCACAATGGTTAGGCCAATAATTAACTCGCTGATGCCAAAGTAAGTGGCCACTTCAACTGCGCCCCAAACCAATAATTTTGCGCTGATCATTAACGCCACTAAGCCGATAACTAACCACATAACGCTTTTGGCGGTTGAAGTGTGCTCGATGGCCTCCACTTCTTCTTCGTCTAAACCGCTGATTTCTTGCTCATTGCTTTCATGGAATAGCCAAAATAGGGTAATGGCTAAGCACACCAGTAAAACGATGCCGTCCCAGAAACTCAACACAAAGTCTTGTAACACCAGTCCAGCAATGACGGTTACTAATAATAAAATCGGTATTTCTTTCTTCAGCATGCGCCCTTGGATGGGCAAAGGGGCGATGAGGGCGGTGATGCCCAATACAAGGCCCACATTGGTGATATTTGAGCCCAGTGCATTACCAATAGCTAGTATGCCTGCGCCTTCTAAAGAGGCGGTGGCGCTGACAAAAATCTCAGGGGCGCTGGTGCCTAAAGACACAATGGTCATACCAATGAGTAAAGGAGACATGCCCAAATGTCGAGCCGTGGCGGCCGCCCCTAATACAAAGCGGTCCGCACTCCATACCAATACCACTAGTCCAACAATGATTGCTAAGCTGGCTGTTAACATCTTGCATACTCGTAAAATTCAATAATCGGCGCATTCTACAGGCTTTTACGCCCCTAACAAGCTTGCCTTAAGTTGCTGATTGAGTTGTGGGTTAGGCAGTTACAGCTATGCTTTAGATGAGAGTTAAGGAATCCGAATTCATCAATAGGATGATCGAGTGCATGTCGCAAAAAGCTCAAGTCTTTGTAGAGTGTCATCATGTGGGTTTTCGCCGCAATGAAAAGGCCATTTTTTCGGGCCTGAACATGTCTATCAAAAAAGGCCAAATCACCGCCATTTTAGGCCCCAGCGGAACCGGTAAAACCACTTTGCTTAAGTTATTTTGTGGTCAGCTCATTGCGTCTACCGGAGAAGTGCTAATTGATGGTCAAGACATCGCGGAGTTAAACCGAACCGATTTGTTTAAGCTTCGCCAGCGCATGAGTTTGCTGTTTCAAACGGGCGCATTATTCACCGACATAAGTGTGTTTGAAAACGTTGCATTTGCCCTACGAGAGCACACTAAGTTACCCGAGCACATGATTCGCGACCTAGTCTTATTGCGCCTTGATTCAGTGGGATTAAGAGGCGCAGCGGACTTAATGCCTTCTCAGTTATCCGGCGGGATGGCCAGGCGAGTCGCCCTTGCCAGAAGTTTAGCCTTGGACCCGGAGTTGATCCTGTATGATGAGCCTTTCACAGGGCAAGACCCGATCTCTATGGGGGTCTTAGTGAACCTCATTCGCCAAGTGCATGAAGATTTAAAACTCACCTCTGTGCTTGTCACCCATGATGTGAAAGAAGCGCTGAGTATTGCCGACCAGGTATTCATTCTGGCCCAAGGCAAAGTCATTGGTTCCGGCTCCCCTGAGCAAATCAAGCAAAGTGATAACCCCTTGGTGAAGCAATTTCTATATGGCCACATTGATGGCCCGGTTGCCTTTCATTACCCGGCCCCAGACCTTGCTGAGCAGGTGTTGAATTATGATTGATGTCATTGCCAATACGGGGGCTAGGTGCCTGCTGGTGTGTCAGTTAATTGGGCGCAGCGGTCTGTTTTTAGTGAACATACTGGGCTTGGGTAAGGGCTTTAAGGCTCCTTGCCTGCGAGTGATTAAGCAAATCCATCATATTGGCGTGTTGTCACTGCCAATCATCGTGGTGGCCGGAATTTTTGTGGGCATGGTGTTAGCGCTTCAGGGTTATTCCATCTTGAGTAGTTATGGCTCCCAAGAAGCCATCGGCCAGATGGTGGCCTTGTCATTACTGCGGGAGTTTGGCCCTGTGGTCAGTGCGCTGTTATTTGTAGGGCGGGCAGGCTCCGCTTTGACCGCCGAAATAGGACTCATGAAAACCACGGAACAGCTGTCTGCCATGGAAATCATGGGGGTTGACCCACTTAAGCGAGTGTTCTCACCTCGTCTGTGGGCTGGTGTGATTAGCTTGCCACTACTGGCCACGTTATTTAGTTTGCTGGGGATTTACGGCGGAGCCTTTGTTGCGGTGAATCTTCTGGGGATTTATGAAGGGTCTTACTGGGCCAATATGCAAGGCTCCGTGCTGTTTTACGATGATGTCATTAAGGGGCTGATTAAGGCCCTGGTATTTGCTTTTGTCTGTACCTGGATCGCCTTGTTTCATGGCTGGCATGCAAAGCCAACTTCTGAAGGCATCAGTCAAGCCACCACGGCAACGGTGGTGCAAGGGTCATTAGCGGTTTTAGGTCTAGACTTTATTTTAACGGCCGTCATGTTAGGCGGGTTTTAGGAGCAGTTATGCACAATCGATCCTTAGAGTTGGGTGTGGGCGCATTTGTCATTGCCGCCATGGTGGGATTATTACTACTGGCATTAAATGTGAGCGGTCTGCGCTTTCAAGCGGATGATGACGTGTATTACTTGTATGCCCGTTTTGAAAATTTATCGGGCCTGAGTGAGCGAGCCAAGGTGTCCATGTCGGGTGTGACCATTGGACGTGTGGTTGAGATTAAACTGGATACTCAAGATTACGTGGCGGTTGTCAAAATGGCGGTCGAAAAGGGCGTGCCATTATCACTTGATACCTCGGCTTCAGTATTGACCGCCGGATTATTGGGTGAAAAATACATTGGTCTGAGTGTCGGTGCGGATGAAGAAACACTGCTAAACGGGGACTCAATCGAAGACACCCAATCCTCCATTGTTTTGGAAGAGTTAATTGGACAGTTTTTGTTTAGCCGTAGCAATGAATAGTCAGGTTTACATTCAAGGAGGCATGATGGAGTGGCTTAAACGTGTATTAATCATCAGCTTACTGACATTGCCCTCAAGCATGAGTATGGCCAACTCTGATCCGCAGCAGGCGCATCAACTGGTCAGTGTCAAAATTGAAAGTCTGCTGAATAAAATACAAACCACTAAGAGCCAAAGTAACTTAACCGACGATGAAAAAATTGCCTTGGTCGATGCTCAGCTTGGAGAGGTGGTGGATTTTAAGCGCATTGCTAGGCGCGTGATGGCAAAGCACTTCAAAAATGCCAGTAGTGTACAAAAACAGCGGTTTTTGTCGGTGTTTCGTTCAAGTTTACTTAATACCTATGCAAAAGGTTTGTGGGAATTCAATAACTACAAGGTGAATGTGTTACCGCTTAAAGAGGGTAAGCAAACGCAGCGAAATACTCAGGTGAGTTTTGAGGTTATTACATCCAGTGGTCAGGTTTTCCCTGTGACGCAAAGTTTATTTTATAATCAAAAAAGCAATCAATGGATGGTGCAAAATGTCATCATCAATGGCATTAATATGGGGCTGTTGTTTCGTGATCAATTTGCAAGGTTGGTTGCCAGTAACAATGGTGACTTGGATCTCGCCATTTCTGGTTGGACCTCTGAGGTATCGAAGGACGAGACCCTCTCAGTCCAAGACCAAGGCGCTGATGAGCCCGAGGATGAATAATGCCTGAGCAACAATTAGAGCAGCATCAAAATGGCGTCTACGGTGTCATTGGGGATTTAACCTTTGATACGGTGGTGCACGTTGAGCAAGAAGGTTTGCACGCGATTAACTCAAGCAGCGATGATTTGGTATTTGACCTCAGTGCCGTTCAATCCTGCAGCAGTGCTGCGTTAGCCTTATTGCTTAGTTGGGTGAGGGCATCTCAAGCAAAAGGGTTGTATATCCGGTTTAAAGCGCCCCCTGAGCAGCTGCACGACATGATTACCAATGCACATTTAGAAACCGCTATTGAGCT
>JBNMQC010000039.1:0-16781 GCA_051277445.1 Bermanella sp.
GTTCACGGGCCCAATCTTGTAGACGAACGCTTTCGCCATGACGCTGCATCGTGAACTCAGGGTGACGCCCTTCAATCACAACGCGCTTTTGATTTTCAGATACTTCCGCACATTCACTGTCGCTTAATTTAGGACTTGGGCTTAACAAACAATACGCTAAAAACAAATCCATAAAGTTAATTTGTTCGCGGTTCGCACCCAAGGCTTCAAATGGATTTAAATCTAAGCAGCGCACCTCAATGTATTCAACGCCATGATCATTCAGTGCGGTTAATGGCTTCTCACCATTTTTGCTGTTTCGTTTTGGTCGAATGTCCGAATAGTATTCATTTTCGATTTGCAGCAAGTTGGTATTCAACTGCTTATACACACCGCTTTCCTCTACACCCATGGCTTCATATTGGGGCATGGATTGATGCATAGCGGTTTTCAATGTCTTGGTGTACGTGGGTAAACCATTAAAACAAACGAACAGGTCGTCCTGGGCGTTATTTTGATACCCCAAACCACTCATGCGTAAGCTTGTGGCATAAGGCCCGTAAAAGGTTTGATCGTCCCATTTTTCAAGATCGTGCTCTTCATCAATTAGGAAACTCGCATCTATGGCTGGGCTTGCGCCAAATAAATACAGCAACAACCATGAATAACGACGGAAATTACGAATCAACCCGAAATACTCTTGGCTGACAAAATCTTTATCTAAGGTTTCGCCTTTCCAATCAGCGATCACTTGCCACAATTCATCTGATACGGAGTAGTTATAGTGCAAGCCTGCGATGCACTGCATTTTACGTCCATAGCGATGCCATAGGCCGTGTCTGTAGACATGCTTAAGTGTACCCACATTGGATTGACCGTAATCCGCAATGGGCACATCCAATTCATCTTCAATCACGCCCGGCATAGAGGCTGGCCAAATATATTGGTTCTGTAGATGTTGATAACTGAAACGCTGCACGTCATCTAAAAAAGCCAGAACATCATTGGCGTTATCTTTCACTGGGGTAATGAATTCCAGTAAGGCTTCACTGTAATCCGTCGTAATGTGCGGGTGCGTCAATGTGCTACCCAGAGCCTTTGGATGAGGTTCAGGATTAATATGTGCATCCGCATTCACTCGCAATCCTTCTTTCTCGATGCCTCGGGAAAAGCGTAATGCTGACGGCGATACCGCTTTCAGCTGAGTAAGTACTTGGTCGAATGGGAGAAGCTGAGACAAAGGAGACTATCCTTAAGATATAAATTGGGGCGATTATAGCCAGCTTATATGAGGATAAAAACAAGCTAGACGCAACACTCTATCCTAATAAGCATGCATTCCACTAGGAATGCATGCTTCTAGTTTAGTTCAAAACTACAGGCGCTTGCCTTTCTTTTTCTGTGCCTGTGCAAAAAGAGCCGCCATCGGATTATTCGACGCAGGCGCCTGAGGCTGGCTAGAATGCTGACGCGGGGCTGAATTACGAGGCTTACGTTCACCACGGGGAGTGGCTTTCTCAGCTTGGTAGTCACTGGCGCTATCATTCATGCGCATGGATAGCGCAATACGCTTACGCGGTGCATCCACTTCCATGACTTTCACCTTCACCACGTCACCGGCTTTGACCACTTCGCGAGGGTCATCGATGAACTTATCGCTCATCATTGAGATGTGCACCAAACCATCTTGGTGAACACCCACATCCACAAACGCACCAAACGCAGTGACGTTGGTGACTACGCCCTCAAGAATCATGTCATCGCGAAGATCTTTGATCTCTTCGACGCCTTCTTTAAACTCAGCGGTGATGAATTCAGGACGAGGATCGCGACCAGGTTTTTCAAGTTCCGCCAAAATATCTTTGATGGTAGGCAAACCAACCTGCTCACTGACAAATTCGCTTGCGTTCACCGCGTGCAAAAATGCGCTATCACCAATAATGGATTTCACATCTTTTTGTGCTTTAGCCGCGATTTGTTTCACCACATCATAGGATTCAGGGTGGACCGAGCTGGCATCTAATGGGTTTTTACCGTTGGCAATTTTCAAAAAGCCCGCCGCCAATTCAAAGGTTTTACCACCTAAACGAGGCACTTTTTTCAAATCGGTACGGCTTTGATACGCGCCGTTTTCTTCACGAAACGCCACTATATTGCTAGCAATGGTGCTGTTTAAACCCGATACACGAGTAAGCAAAGGCACGGATGCCGTATTCAGATCCACGCCAACCGCGTTCACACAGTCTTCAACCACCGCATCCAGCGAGCGAGCCAATGCCGATTGCGATACATCATGCTGGTACTGCCCAACACCAATGGCTTTCGGTTCGATTTTAACCAGCTCCGCAAGCGGGTCTTGCAAACGACGGGCAATGGAAATAGCACCACGAATCGTTACATCCAAATCAGGGAATTCTTTGGCCGCTAATTCAGACGCCGAATAAACCGATGCACCCGCTTCACTGACCACAATTTTTTGCACTTTTAAGCTTGGATTTTCTTTAATGAATTCAGCAACCACTCGATCGGTCTCACGAGACCCCGTACCGTTGCCGATGGCAATTAAGCCCACATTGTGTTTTTCGCATAACACTTTCAGTGCCGCTTTACTTTGCGCAATTTGATTCTGAGGCGGCGTCGGGTACATCACGCCATGGTCCATGACTTTACCCGTAGCATCCACCACCGCTACTTTCACACCCGTACGCAAACCGGGGTCTAAACCAATGGTTGCTTTGTGACCTGCCGGCGCGGCCATTAATAAATCTTTTAAGTTTGTGGCAAATACTTTGATCGCTTGCTCTTCTGCACTTTCACGAATGCGGGTAATTAATTCATTTTCAAGAGACGTTAATAATTTTACGCGCCACGTCCACTTCACCACTTCGGCTAACCACTTGTCGGCGGCACGATTGTTAAATTCTAAACGGTAGAAGTTAGCGACCATGGCTTCACATGGGCTTGGGGCTAATTTATCGCTTGGGTCACCCGTCACCAGGTTGGCACTTAAGAAACCCTCGTTACGACCACGCAAAATAGCCAAAGCGCGGTGACTTGGCACCTTGTTTAATGCTTCATCGTGTTCAAAATAATCTTGGAATTTTGCGGCTTCGTTTTCTTTACCCGCCACCACACGCACACTCAAGGTGGCTTCTTGCCATAAAAAGTCACGCAGGCGTTGAATCAAATCTGCGTTCTCGGCAAAGCGTTCCATCAAAATGAACTTCGCGCCATCTAATACGGCTTTTACATCTGCAAAGCCTTTATCGGCATCCACAAAAGCGGCCGCCTCAACATCTGGAGTTAACTCTGGATTATTCAATAACGCATCGGCAAGGGGTTCAATACCCGCTTCAATGGCAATTTGGCCCTTGGTGCGACGCTTTTGTTTATAAGGCAGGTATAAATCTTCAAGGCGGTTTTTAGTATCCGCTAGCATGATCTGACCTTTCAGTTCGTCAGTCAGTTTGCCTTGCTCATCAATGCTTTTCAGGATGGAGACCCGACGATCTTCCATCTCGCGTAAATAACGTAAACGCTCTTCTAAGGTACGTAGCTGACCATCATCCATACCACCAGTGACTTCTTTACGATATCGAGAAATAAACGGTACGGTGGCACCTTCATCCAATAAAGCGACAGATGCGACGATTTGCGGTAGCTCTACATTTAGCTCAGTTGCTAATGTTTGAAATATACGATCCATAAACCACTCATGTACATTTTTGTTATGACCTGCCGAACCCATTTGGCAGGTGACTGAGAATTATAAAGCACCGCAGGCAAAATTACTGGTTTGAATTGGCATAAAAAGGCAGGTTTTGAGAGCGGCATGCAGATTGTTTTTTGCTCAATTAAGGCGGTTTAAAACTCAAATTTACGCGATAGCGCGATCTGTATTTGCTGGGTGACAAAACGGTATTCACCCCGCCCACGGTGTAAAAATAAGGAGGTGGCCACCTCTGCGTCCCAGCTATTCCACTCACCAGAGACAAACACCTTAAAACCCGTCCCAAAGCTCGACTCCCGAAAGCGTGTGCGTTCACACAAGGTGGTTAATTGGTTTTTATCATCGACCAAGCCCGCCACATAATCACTACCATATTGATAGCAGGCCGTATTGGCTTTCACCTCCGTTAAGTAAGCCGTTCCTCTAACCGCGCTGTACATGACGTTGATACCCAACCCAAACTTAACGAAGCGGCCGGGGGAGTCATCATTTCGGCCAAAGCTATAAAATACCGTTGGGCTCAAGGCGATCACATTCATACTGGAATACGTGCCAAGATCGACGGTTTTTTTATCCTTCTCATCACTCCCACGGTTGATGATTTGCTCGAAGGCATAATCGTCAAAATACGAAAAGCCCACGCCATAACCAAAATGACTTTCGTAAAAATAATTATCGTTAATACTCACTGAAAAAATAGGGCGCGGCTTTAAACCACTGGAAAGGATAAAGGCATCTTCTTCTGTTTTGATATTTTGAAACTTTACCTGCCGCTCCGTAAAGCTCACACCTACCTGAAAATACATTCTACCGAATATGCCAAACACACTATCTGCGCATTCGCTTTTACGAATATGCTCATAAAGTTCCTCGCATTTTTCATAGCTTTCAGCGATTTCCTCGACTGTGTCACGAATGACATCCGCATCACTCAGGGACGATACCAAAAGCAAAAGAACACAACAGGCTCGATAGTGGACACAGCACATATTCATCTCAATCCATAGGTGATGAAATAAATATAGCCGCTGTACCATATAAGGCGAAATGCCGTTTTAGCAAACACCAACCGGATTTAAGCGGTTTTCATGCGTGTAACATTTTGTAACTGCAGGTTCAATTAAGGCGATTATCCTGCCTCTTCTAACTATTTAGACTATGCTTAACCCCATACGTGATAAGCCTGAAGCACTATGTTAATACGATACTTATTCACCCTTTTATTGGGTACCAGCCTCATTCAAACCTGTCTGTCGTTAGAACTAAACGGCATCGGTTCCTATAAGCAATTGCAAAAAGAGTTCTACATAGGTGCCCTGTATTTAGATCAGGTTAATTCAGATCCAAGCGCCATCCTTGCCAACACCGCCAGCAAACGCATGACCCTAAAAGTCACAGCCAAACGCTGGAGCCCTCGACGCTGGGAGCTGCAATGGCAAAATGACATCGCCATCAATAATTCGTTTGATAATGATCCTGAATTAATCAATCAGATTATGTTTTTTACCGCCTTTCTTGAAGATAACTTAACCACTGGAGATGAGATTTTAATTGATTACATTGCTTCTGCTGGCACCATTATTTCTATCAATGGTGTCGTGATCATCGAAACCCAAAACGCAAAACTGTTTAATAATTTGCTCAATGTGTGGATTGGCAAGTTACCACCTTCTGGTGAGTTCAAAACGCATATTTTAGGGAGTGATAAAGCTTCGCAACAAGCGTTGTTGAATCGTTATAACCAAGTGAATTATGGCTATTCTCGCAGCAACGTCATTTCCTCATGGATCCAGGCACGCAAAGACGCGCAACTGGCGGAACAGCGCAAACAAGAGGCAGAGAAACAAAAGGCCCTCGCAGCTAAACAAGAAAAAGCGAAAGCATTAGAAAAAGCCGCACAAGAGCAGCAAAAGAAAACCTATATTCCACCGAAAACAATAACCAAGAAAAAAGAGCCACCGAAAAAGAAAAAGATCACCAGCGTCGCTGTTGAGTCTACGGCCAAAAAAAGCAAAAAAGAGATTGCCGCAGAAAACCAATACTACCTAGACCTATATCGCTGGGAGCTCATCCGAGAGGTTCGTAATGTCGTGGAGTACCCTGAATGGGCCAAGCGATTCGGCCAAAGTGGTCAGGCTAAATTAACATTTGATATTAACCGAAATGCAGAAGTCTCCAATATAAGCGGCGACAACTCAGGCATATCACCTTTACTCGCCACTGAATTAGAGCGGGCCATTTTAAGTGCCGCACCTTTTATTTTGCCTCCCGATGCACTCACCGGTAACAGTTGGCCAATCACCATTGATTACACTTTTGATCCAAAGTCGGACCTGCAGCAACCACTAAAACGCCCCATAAAACCCAAGTCATTAGTGTCCGCCGACAACATTAGTCGAGCCGATTACAAAGCCACGCTCAGCAATTACATTGATGACGTCACAGGAATCATAATGGGTAGAATTGAGTACCCAGTCTGGGCAAAACAGCTGAACCAAAAAGGAAAAGTGGCATTTGAAGTGGAGATCAATAGAAACGGAAGCATTAGCATTTCTGAGAAAACCCTATCTCGACATCAAATTCTCAACCAAGAGGTGTTAGATGCCATTAAAGCTTCTGAGCCTTTGCCGCCAATACCGGAGGCGCTGAACTTAAATCGCACGCAGATCACCATCGAGTACGATTTTAAATAAGCGTCACGCTCCGCCATAAAAAAAGGCGCAACAAAGTTGCGCCTTTTAACATTCCTAGGGTGAGGAATTTCTAACTTATAGCTGAGGACCCGCAGCGCGAATCGCATCAGATACATCGTACTTCTTGAAGTTGTCAACGAATTGCTGAGCAAGTCCTTGCGCCACTTCTTCGAACTTAGACTTATCCGCCCAAGCGTTAACAGGGTTAAGCAACTTAGCTTCAACACCTTCCACAGCTTTAGGTACTTTCAAGCCAAATACTGGCGTGGTATCTGTGTCAGCGTCACGTAGTGCACCAGACTGAATCGCAGCGATAACCGCACGAGTGGTCGGGATAGAGAAACGCTCACCGCCCGCACCGTTAGGACCGCCCGTCCAGCCTGTGTTAACCAAGTAAACTTGAGAATCAAATTCGGTTACGCGCTTCATTAGAAGCTCAGCGTATTCACCGGCTGGACGCGGGAAGAACGGCGCACCAAAACAGGTAGAGAAGGTAGACTTGAGACCTTTAGAACCACCCATCTCAGTGGAACCAACCAGAGCCGTGTAACCAGACAAGAAGTGGTAAGCCGCTTGCTCTTTCGTCAGAATAGAAACAGGAGGCAATACGCCCGTCATGTCGCACGTTAAGAAGATCACCGCTTTTGGCTCACCAGCACGGTTTTCGATAACACGCTTTTCGATGTGCTCAAGTGGGTAAGCACAACGGCCATTCTCAGTTAACGAAACGTCAGTGTAATCGGCAACGCGAGTGTCCGCATCAATTACAACGTTTTCAACGATGGCGCCAAACTTGATGGCATCCCAGATAACTGGCTCGTTCTTTTTAGAAAGATCGATGGTTTTCGCGTAGCAACCGCCTTCGATGTTAAATACGGTGCCTTTGCCCCAACCGTGCTCATCATCACCAATTAGGTAACGGCTTTGGTCAGCAGACAGTGTGGTTTTACCGGTACCAGATAGGCCGAAGAACAAACACGTATCGCCATCTTCACCTACGTTGGCAGAACAGTGCATTGGTAGCACGTCTTTTTCTGGTAGTAGGAAGTTTTGTACAGAGAACATGGCTTTTTTCATTTCGCCCGCGTAACGCATGCCCGCAAGTAGCACTTTACGTTTTGCGAAGTTGATGATCACACAGCCATCAGAGTTCGTGCCGTCACGCTCAGGTACGCATTCGAAGCCTGCAACGTTAAGGATCTGCCATTCCTCTTTATCAGAAGGGTTGAACGTATCCGGACGGATGAATAAGTTACGGCCAAACAGGTTCTGCCAAGCAGTCTGAGTGGTCATTTTAATTGGCAGGTAATGCTGAGGATCAGCGCCTACGTGCACGTTAGATACAAATTTGTCGTGCTGGTCTAGATAGGCTTCAACTCGATCCCAAAGGGCGTCGAATTTATCGGCATCGAACGGACGGTTTACATTGCCCCAATCGATCGCGTCAGAGGTACTTGGCTCTTGGACGATGAAACGGTCCATTGGTGAGCGACCTGTACGGGCACCAGTTTCAACAACAAATGCGCCATTGTCTTGTAGACGGCCTTCGCCGCGCTCTAGTGCTTTTTCTACCAATAAGGCAGAAGAAAGATCGGTGTAAACGGTGGTCATAATGCCCAATCCAACAAAAGTAAGTCGCCGGCTTTTGGCCGACTAACTGAAAACGTTACCGCTTAAAGCCGGTCAGCCTTAAACGAGTTACAAATTTTAGGTGCGCGATTATGCCAGAAAATCCAAATTAGGCGAATAGGCAGGTTATAAAAAGACCGAAATCCCCGTCGACCTGTCCGGCTTAACCTGTTGCAGGCCAGTAAACATCAAGGGTATACAGTCTATTTATGATACCTATACTTGCTATAAGCCGAATTTATTATCATTTGACATTAGGGCCTAGTGAAGGCCCTTACCGTTTTTCGCACTTTCTAACGGAAATAAGCCATTTACATCGCTCTGGGTAAAACTGTAATGCTGACCACAGAACTGGCAATCGGCGCGAATTTTTTTCTGCTCATCAATGATGTCCTGACATTCTGCATAGCCGATCTGAGTCAGGGCCACGGACAAGCGTTCCTTGGAGCAGCTGCAGTTGAACTTTAAAGGTTGGCCATCGTATAAACGTACTTTCTCTTCGTGGAATAAGCGATGAAGAATCTCGTCATTATCGAGGTGCAACAGTTCATCGGCACGAAGGGTTTGTGCAAGCTGATTTAAACGATTCCAAGCGTCTTCATCCACATCCATGGCTTCTTGTACTTCACCTAATGCAGGCAATTCTTGTAAAAATAAGCCCGCTGCTACACCGTTTTCGCAACTTATCCACAAGTGCGTATCCAGTTGCTCTGACTGACGGAAATAGCCTTCTAAGGACTTCGCAATGCTGCCCTGCTCAAGCTCGACAATACCCTGATAGCGACGACCTTGGTCAGGCTCAATGGTGATAATCAGCTGACCTTTCGTGCCCAACAAATTACCTTGTGAAAGGTCATCCAACTCATTCAAGCGCGCAATCCCGCGTAATTGACCGTCATGGCGGGTTTCCGCTAACAGCAAGCTAACTGGGCCATCCGTTTGAATTTGTAAGCTTAAGATGCCTTCTATCTTCACCGTGGCGCTGAGCAACGCGGCAGCAACTAATAACTCACCAAGCAAATCATTCACTGGCTGAGGGTAAGATTGGCGCTGATACACTTCAGCCAGGGTTTCTTTTAAACCCACCAGCTCGCCACGAACATGGCTGTGATCAAAGGTAAAACGTTGCAGGATATCGTTACTGGCCATGAGGGCTCTCTTTTGTCTCGCCAAGCCCTGAGGCTTAGCTACATAATTTGAAAATAATGGGTATTAGAGAATCGTATCTTCACGAAATTTGTGAATTTGACGACGCTCTTTTTTGTTGGGTTTGTGGTCAAACAAAGGATTGGAGTTAGCAAATTTGCGACGACGATCCGCCTCGTCCATGCGTTTTTTAATGCTCTGCGCCGACTCTTCGTAAAGCAGCTGAGCTTCTGGTGCACCACGGCGCTGCTCGCTGACTTTCAATACCGTCACGGTTTTTTCATCGTAGCCAGCACGGATTGTCAGCTTGGCACCTTCATCCACGGTGCGGCTAACCTTGCAGCGCTGGCCATCATATAACACCTTACCGCCTTCTATGGCCGCCTTGGCCAGTGCACGAGTCTTGAAAAAACGCGCCGCCCATAGCCATTTATCTAAGCGGACTTTTGCCGATTTGCTATCGCTCACTTAACTATCCTTTGCCACAGGCATGACATCACAAAATAAATCAATGCTGTGAAAATCTGTAATCATACGTTTTGGCTTCTGACTATCTGGCTCGTGAATGCACATCAGATGGCCAATACCATAGCGTTTGGCGGATTCTAACACAGCTAGGCTGTCATCAATGAGGACCGCCCGTGACTTTTCAAACCCCTCGTCCTGGGAAAGACTGTGCCAAAACCCTTGGTCTTCTTTGGCAAAACCATAATCGTGAGAACTGATAATCCGATCGACCATGGCGTTTAAGCCGGTATGGCGCATTTTTAGGTCAACACTGTCACGGTGAGCATTGGTCACAATCACACTGCGCTTACCCGCCTTGCGCAAAGCCTCAAGAAAATCAGGCACATGGGGGCGAAATTGAATTTTGTGCGATACATCGTGCTTGAGTTCTGCAATGGGCAGCCCGGTCAGCTCACTCCAATAATCCAAGCAGTACCATTCTAGCTGGCCCACTTTTGCCGCCATTTGCTTTGATAACTTGGCCAGTGCTTGAGGCTTTTCCATACCGTGAAATTCAGCGTACTTCTCAGGCAGGTGCTCAAGCCAGAAGTAATTATCAAAGTGTAAATCCAGTAAGGTGCCGTCCATATCCAACAATACGGTGTCGATTTCATTCCAGTGGATCATTTAACTGCGGCCCCTTAGCGTTCATACTGCACGAATTCATTTCATTATAGTGTGTTGGCCATGGCTCAGAAACCGCAAATATTAGATCGTCACATTGTGGCTCAAAGTCGTCTGTTTACCGTTGAAACCATGGAGCTAAGGTTCTCCAATGGCGTTGAGCGCACCTATGAACGTCTTGTGCCCGCAGGCTCTGGCGCGGTGATGATGGTACCCATCAATGAAAATGGCGAAGTATTGTTAATTCGTGAATATGGCGCAGGCATCGAAGACTACACCTTAACCTTACCAAAAGGAGCCATGGATTTAGGCGAAACCATGGAACAAGCCGCCCAGCGTGAACTCCAAGAAGAGATTCATTTTGGTGCGAAGCAGTTGCACTTTTTAAAGAGGATGAGCCTAAGCCCAAGCTATATGAGAAGTGGCATTGATGTCCTTATTGCGCTAGACCTATACCAAGCCTCTCTGCCTGGGGATGAGCCAGAGCCACTTGAAGTGGTAGCTTGGCCATTAGCGGATATCGACACCCTCGTGATGCGCGCGGATGTCACTGAGGGGCGTGCCATTGCAGCCTTGTATATGGCCAAAGCCTGGTTTGAAGCTCGTTAACCCAAATCGTTATTCACAAAATAAGTAGAAACCTATGCAACCCAATTATGCAGCGGTTATTGAGTTAGCCAAAACAGCCGGCGCCGCCATTTTAGAGATTTATAATCGCAGTGAGTACACCGTGGTTGAGAAGTCAGATGACAGTCCGTTAACAGAGGCCGACTTAGCCGCCCACGACATTATTTCCAAGGGCCTACCCGAAATCTTAAACGTGCCTGTCATCAGCGAAGAGTCGAGCCCCCCTGATCAATCCGAGCGGGCCAGTTGGAAGCAATTTTGGCTTGTGGACCCGCTAGATGGCACCAAAGAATTCATCGATCGCCATGGTGAGTTCACTGTCAACATCGCCTTAATTGAAGAAGGCCAACCCGTGTTCGGCTTGATTTATGCGCCTGTGACCGATGAGTGCTATTACGGTGGCAATGGCAAAGCATTTTGTAAAATAGGTGATGAGCCAGCTATTGCAATAAAGGCCAGCAACCCGAATGTGCAAATTGGTGAGTTTAATCGTATTCGCGTGTTGGGCAGTAAACGTCATGGCACCGATGAATTAAACCGCTTATGCGACAAGTTAGAAGAACGCGTGGCATCGGTTGAGCGCATTGCGGTTGGCAGTGCATTGAAGCTCGCCTTTCTTGCCAGCGGTCAAGGGGAGGTCTACCCGCGCTTTGGTAATGTCAGTGAGTGGGACATTGCCGCAGGCCATGCCATCTTAAGATGCGTTGGCGGAGATATCTTATCATTGCAATATGAAAGCCTGCGTTATGGCAACAAGCCCTCCATGATCGTTCCAGGATTTTTTGCCTTGGGCCAAATCGAGTTTGATTGGCGCACGTTACTGTTGGCCTAACGACTATTCCTTTTTAATATAAAGCGCGCTTTAGTGCGCGCTTCTCTTTTTATTACCCATTAATCTTATCTAGCCGTTTTCTAACGGTTTTTACGCCTTTTTCTGTCATCAAATGCGTTGTTTTTCGCCAAAAAAATGAACAATGCCGACACGGCCATTCATTCTTGTTTGCTAATAGCCACAGTCTTATTTATGACTGGTTTTAAGACCAAATTCGTCCTTATTTTTTACGGCTTAGTTCACAGAATTTAACTATGATTGGTAGACATCAAACGACAAAGGTAGAGCTGATGATGACTTACAGTATCCACCCCAAGATTTATCGTCTGCAACATGAAATCGAAACCATAGAGCGCCATATGCGTAATGCGCAACAACGGATGGGCATGAATAATCCGGCCATACTGCATAACTATCGTGAAATGATTCGTACCCGCCAAGAACTGGTTGAACTACTTAGCCTGAAGAAGGGGAATAGAAAAGACGCTATTTTGATCTCTTAATCAAAATAGCGGTTAGAGAAGTAAGCCATCTACCCAACGGTTTTAGTCACGGCTTGGAGTAACCGCTCTTGATCAACGGGTTTAGCCAGCCAACCTGTGGCACCCACACCTTTTGCTTTTTGTTTCTTATAGTCTGCGGTTTCTGTGGTCATCACTAAAATCGGTTTCGTTTTATAATGCTCCAACCGACGCAAGTTACTCACTAAACTCATACCGCCCATCTCAGGCATATTTAAGTCGGTGATGACCAAGTCGACTGTGTGATTTTTTGCAAAGTCTAATGCGTCACGACCATTCTCTTTTATAAACACAGTATGGCCCGCCGACTCTAGTACCACTTTCATAAGCGTGCGTATCGCTTCACTGTCATCCACTGCTAAAATATTTGCCATGATACCTCCTCGTTACTATTAACAGCCTAGACTACTTGGCGACACTCACACAATTTCGACCCGCTTGTTTTGCTTTATACAAGGCTTTGTCTGCGCGCTCGATCACCCGCTCATAACCATCGTTTGCGCTTTGTTGGCATACCCCAAAACTGGCAGTAATATGAAGCGGTTTTGTCTTGGTTTTTTCACCCCGTTTATTTTTTTTGCGCACCAAACTTTTAGGATACAGGGCATACTCTTCAATACTTTTTCGCGTCAGCTCAAGGGCACTTAACACATCTTCTTGTGCGCTTTTAGAAAACACCAAACAAAACTCTTCACCGCCATATCGATACGCATTGGCACCTCGGGTTTGACTAATAAGTTTAGCAATCACCTTAAGCACATCGTCTCCCACTTGATGCCCGTAGGTATCGTTAAACTTTTTAAAATGATCCACATCCACCATGGCCACATAATAATGCTTGCCCTGGGTTTTCAGTTTAAATTCCAACGCGCGCCTGCCAGGAATACCCGTTAACTCATCCACAAACGCCATCACATAACTATCCAACGTCAGGGAAAACAAGGCCGATAACGACACCCACAACACCAAATAGTTTTCACTGCCCCACTTAAAGTTAAACGCCACAATGACTAACAAAGGCCAATAACTGGACCAACGCCCAATACGGGCCCATAAGCGCACAAACAGTAATGGAGTCAGGGCAACAAACATGGCGACCCAATGCATAGAGAAATACGCATGGTTCACCCAACTAGCAGGCACATTAATTAAGCGATGAGACAAACCAAAAAACAGACCTAATAAAACCAAATTTAATAAATGTAACGGATGCAACCAAGGTCGCTGCCCCCACTGTAAATTCACCACCCACAGGTACAACAAGAAACTGGGCAAGGCAAAGGGGGCATAGATATCCACCCCAAGGTGGACCGATTCAGGCAATGAAATCAGCAGCATAGGCAACACACTGAACACCGTTTGCTGCTGCAATAAAAGAAAGGCACGACCAAGGGTAAATAAGATTAAGGCCGTGGAGACATAATCCGGCAATAAGAACGTGGTCTCAGGCAAAAAGCCCAAGGCCAGTAAGGTTAACAAAGGAAGGACGACATTGATGATCGTCAGTCGCAGCTTCATGGCCGAATCCTTGGCAAGGTATTCACCCAGTATAGTTCAGTTACCCATACTGGCTATTTTGATTTGCTGGATTTGTGCGCTAATTCGAGGCTTGTTGGCGGTACTGTGTGGGAGTGACACCATGGACTTTCTTAAAGTGACTATAAAAGGTGGACTTGGCGGTGAATCCTGCTTCGAAAAAGACATCCGTAATGGATTTATCAGGATATTTAATTAGCAAGTCAGCAGCGGTTGCAATCCTTAAGTCATTGATAAATTCATAAAAGGTAATACCAAGGCCGTTATTGATCGACATGGATAATTTATGAGGGGTCATATTTAAAGCGGATGCCAAATTGGGCAGTGTTAAATCACTTTGCAGATGGAAGCCCTGCTTAATCACTTGCGAGCGCATCCGCTCACATTCTAGTTTAACCTCATCCAACCCCTGAGCGTCTACATCAGGAGTATACCCCTCAAGCACTGCGCCTTCTTCTATTATCTGCCATTCACTAGGCGCAGAGCTCATATTTTCAATAGCGGTTTTAATGGTCACACTAATAAAGTAACAAACGAAGCCAATAAAGGCTAAATCCCCAACTGAAACACTGTCACCAGAGGGGTGACCAAACGCACTGGCAACCTGACATACCGTCACCACAAGAGTCACCATCATAACTTGCACCATTTTGTGCCAGCTTTGTGGGAGAGTCTGACTTTGATAATCCGCCCAGTTACTCCTCAACTTTAACAACAACCTCACTGAACTTACGATGTACACCAGCATCAATAAGCCCGCCATAACACTGATCAGATTAAACAAGCCCACATAAATGTCTGTTTGATAATCAGACTGCTGAGAAAACCCAAATACAGCGCCATCGGCCAGTGAATTTGAGCACGTTAAAACAACTAAAAATGGCAGGGTAGCGGGAATAAAATCTCGGGCAGTCACATGGGGTTCGGTTGAAATATGGCCAATGTAGCCAAGCAATAATGGCCCAGGCAGGAAAATACTCGTCAGCAGTAAAAAGTATAGAGATGGAGTAATATAGAAAGCTTGAGCATCTAATAAAATGAGCCCTAAATAAAACGATAAAAACAGCATAAAGCTAGACAGCCAATACCGTGAACGACAATTCACTGCCAATAATAAACACGCAAGGCTAAAGCAAACTAACGCCAATAAACCATAAACCCATTCCAATGATATACACCCTTACTAAGCACTAATGCGGCTTTGATTAATTTTAGTCCAATAAATATGCTATTACTTAGCCATTTCTAATACCAAATAATGATTTGGAGTTCGTCTGGACCCAGCCGGACTACAATAATAACAGGCTTCCCTAGAATCCACGCCAAATAAGCCATTGTTTCCAATGGTTTAAAACAGATATGGATATCGTAACTGGTGAAGTTAAACCATGAATAAATATGAAAACCCTGAGGCTGTGGGCAGCTTTATTCAACGAATATACGAAGCAGTATTAACACCTAACGACATACATCAACTAGTCGATGATGTACGTTTATATATCGACGCCCCCTATGCTGGATTTCAAATTGAAAATCTACATACCCATGAATTAGGCGATTCTCACCTAATTAATTATGATGAAAGCTCCATAAACTCCTATGCCGAAAACTTCATCACCAAAGATCCATGGACCATTAAATTATTAGAAGAAAATAAACTCTACGGCATGTTCTCATCAAGTATTAAGCATGTACGTGACAAAGACTACTTGAACACCGAGTTTTATCAAGATTGGGGCAGGCATAATGGTGTGCGCTATGCCATAGGTTCAAGCTTCGAAATCAATCACTCCCACATGCTCAAAGTCAGCTTTCAACGACATAGCGACCATACTTATTTTGATGATCACGTCGAAGGTTTTTTGAATCTGCTACAACCCCATCTTGCACAATTTGTGCAATTATCGTCCGTCTTCCAAGAGCAGCAGCAAAGCAATATTGCTCAAATGCTGTTGGATTTAAATCGTCCGGTATGGATTGTCAATGCAGACCTTGAAATAATATTTCATAATCAAGATGCCCAAGAGTGGATGCAAGATGGCCATTATCTATCCAGCCACAACAATCAGTTGACCACAAAACAGCCTCAACAACAGAGCCTACTGACCCAACAAGTAAAGCTCACTACCGATTTACCACACAATCCTAAGCTATGGAGGGGCAATAACGGATCAGGAGGCCATGAAAAAATGGTTCTTGGTACACCCTCACAAAATGAATGTTTTTGGTTAACCCCATTACCCAATTGCCAAGATCCAACCACTAGTGTGGCACTTATAACAGGTCGCAAACCATTACCAAAAGTGGACTTAATTCAACGAGTTCACGGCCTAAGCCAACGCAAAGCTCAACTATGTCTATTATTAATGGAGGGTTATTCAACTTCAGACGCAGCGCAGCACTTGAATATATCCATCAATACGGTGCGAAATAATCTGGCCGCTTGCTTTAAAGAGCTCAATGTTAATAATCAGTCGGAGCTTGTTCAGCATCTATTTAATACCAGCTGTATCACCATTGATTAAAAAGCCAAACGTGTGAATTGATAAACATATCAAAAAAGCAGGCCATTTAAGAATTATGGACGCCATTACATTAAGTCAGAGCATTAAAATATTAACGGCATCCCTTGATATCAAAAAAGCCGCGAACACCAATTTTTATCAGTGGCTAAAATCTTTATGTAAACTTTGTTCAGCCAGTAATGGCGGGCTAAAAAGTACCCACAGACAACAACAATACACCGAAGAATGGGAGTATCGATCTCAAGAGCATGACACTATCCACACCTTAGATATAACCTTTAACCTTGAAGATTATGATTGCCAAGTTTCTTTAAACTTCCCATCGCTTGAAAAGCTTTCATTGGCAAAAGATTCACTACTGCTTTTAAAAGAAACTATCAATATCTGTTTAACATTGGGTATCACTCATCATAAGTATTATCAATATCGGAA
>JBNMQC010000040.1:0-16645 GCA_051277445.1 Bermanella sp.
CGAGAACTGAAAGATCCATTAAAAAATGTATTAAAGCAATTTATTCATCTAACAGAAAGTGAATTGGCGTTTATAGGTAATGTGTTTTATCAAGACAATCAAGCTTCCATTGAAATGCTTACTTTCGACTCAATTGAAACCAACACTATTCATGATGATATTCACACTCAATTTTCACTTGAAGGCATGAGGTTTACTAACCCTGACAATCTATTTGTACAGGCTGCCAATAGTCAAACTGCTTTATTTCTTAATCATAGAGAGCTCAGTGACTCCTCGATTAAGCTCCCCAATAATCACCCGAATATAAAAAATTTCTTAGGCATTCCTATTGTTCAAAATGGTCGCTGCATTGGTTTTATTGGCTTAGCCAATAGAGAGTCAGGCTATGATATTAATATCGTAAATTGGCTAGAGCCATTAACCAACACGGTCGGCCAATTAATTGAACGTATGGCTGCAATCGAAGAAAAGCGAAAAACCGACCAGCAACTTATTGAAGCTAAAAATGATGCAGAGGCCGCTGACCGTGCCAAAACAGAATTTCTAGCCACCATGAGCCATGAAATCCGCACCCCTATGAATGGGGTATTAGGAATGCTTGGGCTGCTCAAAAAAAGTAAACTCACACAAGAGCAATCCCGCAAGGTTGAGATTGCAAAAGTCAGTGCGGATTCGTTGCTGTCCATCATTAATGATATTTTGGATTTTTCGAAAGTAGAGTCAGGAAAACTCGAACTTGAAAATATTTCGTTTAACATACGCGAATTAATCGACAACATTTGTCAATCCATGGCCCTGCGCACGCAAGACAAACAGGTAGAGCTAATTAGTGATTTAAGCGGCCTGCATATAAATCATATCATTTCAGATCCTGTGCGTATTCGTCAGATTCTAACGAATCTCATTGGTAATGCGGATAAGTTTACTAATCAAGGAGAAATCACCATTAAAGCCAGCATTGAAACAACCCATGAGCAAGCGGTTTTTCATTGTGAGATTTGCGATACAGGTGTTGGTATTCCTAAGGATAAAATCGGGAAATTATTTCAAAGCTTTAGCCAAGTGGATGCCAGCACGACTCGAAAGTTTGGGGGCACTGGGTTAGGCCTGAGCATTTGCAAGCGAATATGTGAGCTAATGGGCGGCAGTATTTCGGTTGACAGCCAAGAGAACGTAGGCAGCTGTTTTCGTTTTGAAATCCCAATCATATTAGATCAAGAGCAAGCTGACGAATACGATACTCGCCACTTGGATGCTTTAAGCATTTTAGTCGTGGATAATAATGTCCAAGCTTGCCAGGCCATATCCAATCAATTAACGGCATGGGGAAATACGCCTAATCTAGCAAATACCTCGCAAGAGGCTTTATCATTAATCAACGATCATGAATTCGACCTCATACTCATTGACAGCTATTTGGATGACATGAATGGCATTGAACTGGGGCAATTAATTCGCAAGGACCATCCCAATCTGGATACCCGGCTCATACTCATGACACGAATCAACCAAGCCGAAAGTGATAACGAGATTCGCCAAGCGGGTTTTAATTCGCATTTCGCTAAACCTGTTACCAGTTATGACTTATCCATGAGTTTCAAATCATTGGAACACCATACGACACATGCGTTCACCTTAGACCCTCGCACCTTAACTACCATGCAATTACCCACGAATACCAAAATATTACTGGTAGAGGATATCGCCTTTAACCAAGAAGTGGCGTTAATGTTACTGCAGGAAATGAATCTAAAAGCGGATTTGGCCAACAATGGTGAAGAAGCCGTCAATGCAGTGAAAGCTGCATTAAAAGATAACGCCGCCTATGACCTGATTTTAATGGATTGCCAAATGCCTATCATGGATGGCTTTGATGCCACACGGGCCATTCGAGAACTAGAAAATCATACAGACCATAAAAGCCTTATTATCGCCATGACAGCCAACGCCATGAGCACGGATAAAGAGAAGTGTCTCGCTGCGGGCATGGATGATTATCTGAGCAAACCCGTCGATGAAGCACAGCTGCAGCAAACATTAAGCAAATGGCTGAAGCCCTAGAAAACCTTTTAGTATGCGTAATCAATCCGCGCCACGTAATATTCACCCGTGGGCTTGCCTTGTTTGACTTCTTCAATATTGGTCAAACCTTCATAGGTTAAAATCCGCTTAGTTTGTTTGTCATAGGTTAATTTAATGGGATCGACCAAGAGCCGTAGTACAAAATTACTAGGAGCAAGACGGAATTTAATAACGGCTTCATCTTGTGACAAAGGCGTCAAAGTAAAGCCAATTAACTCAGCACGTGTAGGGGCTAAGAATTCAAAATCCATTGGCTTGTTGTTCAGTAATGCATCCCAGTTTTTCAGCATCATTTGATCAAAACCCGCATCAACGACCATTCTAGGCACTGCTTTAATCATGGCCTTCGCACTGTCCGATACACTTTCATAGTTAACATTCAATCCGCTATCAGTGGATTCAACTTCCACTAATGTGCCCACGCGGCTGTCTTTAAAGTACACACTAGGTGCTAATAAATTTTGCGTAAAGTCGAGGGATTTTTTGGCAAACACGTCACCTTGTGCATCTTCGTATTGAACAGACGTGGTTTTATAGTTTTGCTCTTGATTCAAAACCACCGCATGAGACTCTTTGTATAAAACTGCGTTGGAGTCTATGTCGTGTGCGACACCGACAAACGTGAACGACGCTTCATTTACTGGGGTGTTTGCAAAGGTACTGCTTGATATGAGTACCAAGCATAATAATCCAAGGTTATACATGTCTCTCTCCGGTTCTTACCGCACTGTCTTTTAGTAAATACAAATACAGACCACAAATCACCAGCCCCATTAGTGCCCACTGTATGGCCGAGGCCCATACGAAAGTTTGATCCATCTGAATGAGCTCTGGGTTCAGCTGTGTACCGGCGTAGTAACTTAACGGGCCAAACACGGCAAGTAATATCACTAATAGCCAGGGTATGTTAACTAACCAGTTCAACGAGCGATTAAGTGTCAGAGAAAACGCCACCCAGAGTGATATCAACCAAATAGGGATCAGCTGCTCACTGACATCCAAATCCAACGAAGAGGTGAATAAATACACCCCAAACTGCATCAAGATAGAGTCGGCAAGTACTCCAAACACCACCACCATCAAACAAAACGTCATCTCTTTTTGGCGATCACGTGATGTCAAAAAAGTATGTAATAGCAAAGTGGCCGTCACTACCAGACCCAAAACGGTATAACCTAACACCAAGGAAAACCAAGCACATTGGAACAGCACAATATTACTGAGTAGCTGTATATTCGACCTAGTCATGAGATCGGTCCGAGTTAGCCTTACTCACATCATGGCGAGACGCTTTTGCCACCAACGGCAAACGAATCCAATCCGGTAATAGCGACATGAACTTCAAGCTGTAGGTGAAGCGCTTAGGAAAATGAATATCAAACTGATTACTCGCTAAGCCTTTTAGTATGCGTTTAGCCGCATCTGTCACCGTTAATAAGAAAGGCATCGGGAAATCATTTTGATCCGTCAGTGGCGTTTTCACAAAACCGGGGCTGACAATTCTGACATCAATGCCTTCATGAACAATATCGGCGCGGAGGGTTTCAGCAAAATATCTTAATGCCGCCTTAGAAGCACCATAAGCACCCGCTCTTGGTAAGGCTTGATAGGTAACACTGCTACTGACAAATACTAATTGCGGGTCTTGAGAAGGTTGCTGCTTTTTGGATAAACGCAACAATGGCAAAACGGCATTAACAACATTAATGGCACCAAAGAAATTGGTCTCCATCACTCGGCGAATTTTATCGCGCTCTATTTCATAAGAGTCGATGTACTCACAGGTGCCCGCATTAATGATCACCTTATCCAGAGGCTCACCACTATTTTTAATTTGGCTCACAGCCAAGGTCAATGCGGTGTCGTCAGTGATATCCACAGGTAAGGGCGATAAGCCTTTATTTTCAACTGCAAGGTTTGCTAATTGCGTTTCATTACGGGCACTGATCCACACTCGATGACCTTGTGCCAAATACTGCTTGGCTACTTCCAAACCGATGCCACTTGATGCGCCAATCACCCAGATATTCATACGTATCTCCATTTCAGTACTTATAAGTACGCAGAGCCCATAGAAACAGATCATTTAGTACAAGTACACGAAAATCGCCATATCGGTAGGATTGTTTGACAATCCTACCGATTAAGCTTTTAATGCTGCTTCCCGTCACTTCTGTTAACTGCAGTGAGTGTGATGGGTGTGAGCCTAGCGATAATCTAGGCCTTTCAATCAAGACCTCTGGTCTAGTGCCCTTTACCCAGCTGATCGCTCAGCTGGGTTTTTTATTGCTTAGAAGCGACCAATCCCCCGATCAATAAACTCCGTTTGTGCACGAGGAATACCATTCAAAGCCTGATCTGGTGTGAGGGTTAAACTGCCGTTTGGAATATTGAAGAAGGCACCTTTATACGTCTGCACTAGGCCTTCCCCTTTTGCAATATTCCCCCAACGCATATCTCGGGACTGAAATGACAAAAACAAACCCGATGCAAAATCGAATGTATCGTCAGGCAATTTCTCACCAATATCCAAAGACTTGTAATTTGATAGCGCGAAGCACACATTGTCGTTCACCCCAAATCCGGTCACTCGACAGTTATCCACTGGCAAACTGATTGGAATAAAACCAAAGGCGACAGCATCGAAGCTTGTGCCATTGGGAACCCCCACTTGCGTTGCGCGAATCGGGTCAGGGTTACCATTGGCGTCTACTAAGTTCGCTCGTGAAGTGGCATCCACATTGAACGTACCCAGCCAGGTATTTGCCGCGTAATCCCCTTTCAACAACACATCGATGTTGCCAGTAAGACTTTTGATGTCAAAGCTCATCTTGCCCTTTGAATCACCAAAACCTAGGCGTAAACCGGTTAATTGATTGCGCCCGCTACTATCATCATATGCCCACTCAATGAACGGGTCTTTCATTTCAAAAGGGATAATCTGACCATTTTCAATATGACCAAGGGCAAAGTTTTCAAAATGGATATCGGCGCCTTGGGCTTCCCCTAAGCGCGGGTACTCACCAAGGAGCAATTGGTCGGCGTTAAGTTGGACTTTAATATCTAGGCCAAAGTCCAAGCGTGAGAACTTCAGGCCATCTTGCTGGAATTGATCAAGCTTTACAAAGGCTTGCCCAATAGAGTCTGACATCTCTTCTTCTGACAGCGCCTGCATCTGTGCCATGCATGGCAGCGCCCACATAAGAAAGAAAATGAGTATTGTATATTTCATACTGCATCCTTGTTATCAGGATCCAGTGCCCGTGACAGAGTGTCACTGTATTTTTATTATTATGGGATTAGGCTAACAGCGAACCCCAAAAAAAAGAAGTCGTAAACGCAGACATTTTAAGACAAGTTAAAGGATTAAATTTTTTATAACTCATAAATAAAAAAAGGTGGCCTAAGCCACCTTAAATCATTCTAAACGTTGAATAGTTTTTCATCTCGATACAAGGGCTTTCCAAATACTAGATGGGATACGCCAATCGCACGTTCCGCAAATCCAGCTTCGCAATAGCTTAGATAGAAACGCCACATGCGTTGAAAGTCTTCGCTATAACCCTGCTCGGTGATGGCTTTTTGTTGTTGGTTAAAAGCAACATGCCATGCCTTTAAAGTACGCGAATAATGCTGTGCATAATCTTGTAACTGTACCAGCCTTAAGTCACTTGAGCGCTTAGTTGAATCTGTCATGGCGGCGATCGATGGAATGCAGCTACCAGGGAAGATATAACGCTGAATGAAGTCCACATCATTTTTAGCTTGCTCATAGCGCTGATCTTCAATGGTGATGGCTTGAATCAACATAACCCCTTCAGGCTTCAACAAAGACGCACACTTAGCAAAGAAGGTGTCGAAAAATTTCCAACCCACCGCTTCAATCATTTCAATAGAGACCAATTTATCAAACTGACCATCTAGGTTTCGATAATCTTCTTTCAACAAGGTAATTTTGTCTTCAAGACCTTGTTCACGGACCTGTTCTTGAGCGTATAAGAACTGCTGCTCAGAAATCGTGGTAGTCGTCACTTTACAACCGTAATGCTTCGCCGCATACACCGCAAAGCTGCCCCAGCCCGTGCCGATTTCAACCACATGATCGTCTTGTGTTAAATTCAATTTTTCACAAATGGTTTTCAGTTTATTAAGCGATGCCTGCTCCATGGTGGCATCATCACTGGGAAAAATGCCTGATGAATACATCATGGTTGGATCTAAAAACAACTTAAAGAAATCATTACCTAGGTCATAATGGGCAGCGATGTTACGGCGCGACCCTTTCTCAGTGTTTTGATTTAACCAATGAAAGCCCTTAAGAAACGGCTTAGATATTTTGGCCAATCCACCCTCTAAGCCATTTAAGATATCCATGTTACGCACCATCACACGCATTAGACGCGTCAGATCGGGTGTGGTCCAATCACCTGTCATGTAGGCTTCGGCTGCACCGATGCTGCCACCTGTCATGATATCGCTGTAGGTATGTGCATCTTGAATGGTCAGTTCACCATAAAGATCATGGCTTTCATCCAGTGCTTCACCAAAACGCATCACTTCGCCACCATCTTTGATAACGATGCAACCTGTGTGCAACTTTTTAAGCTGTTTTAATACAATGCTTTTCGCCATCTGGCTAAGCATCGACATGCGATTCTTCTTTTCCGGTAAACTGGCAACTGAGTTCATTTGTTTCTCCATTTCGGGGCGTTGCCCGCGGCTATATTGTTATTTGTCTGCAACGACACTACTGGCTTGTGAGCCTTTAGCATCGCCATCTGGATGATCGTAAAACGGCGCTTTTTTAATCCACAATTTAAGAGCTTGCCAATAAATACCCAACACCACTTTCAATGTCATAAATGGATACTGCACAAGGCTCTTACTAAAGTGTGTTTGCCACTCATGTTGCTCAAGGGTCAGGGTCGCATCGAAATGCTTATCGATGATCTCACCTTGCTGCTGAGTATTATCCATATGGATATGCAATTTTTCCGTGGGCGCAGACACCACCCAGTTATATTGCATGTTCATTGGGTTAAAGGGGGACACATGGAACTGTTTATCAAACTGAAACACATGATGCCGATC
Source organism: Bermanella sp. (assembly GCA_051277445.1). Taxonomy (GTDB): domain Bacteria; phylum Pseudomonadota; class Gammaproteobacteria; order Pseudomonadales; family Oceanobacteraceae; genus Bermanella. The sequence continues at coordinate 7,177 of JBNMQC010000040.1, forward strand.
CCCTTTCAGCTGGTAGACGCGATCTTGAGTATCTGCACCTACTAGCAAGACATACGCATGACGCTCACCCCAAGGGGTATTGGTAATTTCAGCCATAATGGCGACCAATTGCTCATCATCGTCAAAACAATAATAGAAGCTCACAGGGTTAAAAATTAAATTAAAGTATCGTGCATGGGTGAGCACTCTGACACGCTTAATATTTAAACACGACTGACCATGCTCTTGCGCATACTGGTTTACTTTATCAATTACCGCCTCCTTTAAATCAGGCTGGCTGGCTTTAAAGTAATCCGCACGCTTAAAACTGGCGATATTTAAGCGATTTAATCCGGTGTACCATTTTGATGTAAACAGTTCAGCCACTTCATCTAAATCCAAATACAACATGAACATATCGTAGGTGAAGGCATTACTCACTGGCATGAAGCGACGGTGCCTAACCTGCCCTTTGTATACACAACTATGCAAGGTTTTAGGCTGCGAACTCATAGAGTAATACCAAACTGCTTCACCACTCTTAAGGCACTATTTACACCATCTTCGTGGAAACCATTGAACCAGTATGCACCACAAAAGTGGCTACGATTGTGTCCACTGATCTCGGCATGACGCTGCTGGGCTTTGATACCATCAAGTGTAAACACTGGGTGGGCATAACTGTATTTAGATAAAATCTTGCTTGGGTCTATTTCTTGGGCGCGATTTAAAGTCACCAATAATGTCTGCGGAGCATCATCAAAGTTTTGCAGGATATTCATATTGTAGGTCAGCATCGCGGTATCGCTTTTACGCTGGGGAATGTGGTAATTCCAACTGGCCCAAGCCAGCTTGCGTTTAGGCATCATGCTGTCATCGGTATGTAAAATCACATCATTCTTTTGAAACGGCAGCGCACCTAAAATATCACTTTCAAGCTGCGTGGGCTCTGCCAACATACTCAAGGCCTGATCACTGTGGCAAGAGAAAATCACTTGATCAAACTCAAACGCCTGATCGTGACTGTATAAGGTCACACTATCAGCATGGCGCTCTACTTTGGTGATCGGTGTATTAAGGTGGATACGCTCTTTAAATGGGCGAGTGATCGGTTCAATATAAGATTGAGAACCGCCAGAAAGCACGCGCCACTGTGGACGCTCATCCACACTTAACATGCCGTGATTATTGAAAAACTGTAAAAAGAATTTTAGCGGAAAGTCCATCATCATGTCTTCAGAGGCCGACCAAATAGCCGCGCCCATTGGCACAATATAATGGTTCACAAATGACTTAGAATAACCATGCTTAGCAACAAACTCACCGAGCGTTTCTTCTTCGCTGATTTCACCGTTTTCCAACGCTGACACCGTTTGCTTATTGAAGCGCAGAATATCTTTCACCATACGTAAGAAAGACGGTCTAAACAGATTACGGCGTTGAGCAAATAAACTATTTAGGCTAGTGCCGTTGTATTCAATACCCGTGTTTTCATCACGCACACTGAAACTCATGTCCGACTCTTCACTGTCAACGCCTAATTGATCCATGAGTTTGATGAAGTTTGGATACGTCCAATCGTTGAACACAATAAAACCCGTATTCACAGGATATACCTTTCCACCCAACTCAACTGGGCGAGTATGGGTATGGCCGCCGATATAATCATTGGCCTCAAATAACGAAACTTCGTGCTCACGGCTTAAAAGATGCGCTGATGTTAACCCCGCAATACCAGAACCAATAACCGCAATTTTTTGTTTTTTCACGCTTTATCCTTTTAACTTGGCTTAGTTCATGCGTTTTTTTAGAAATTGAATCACACGTTTCAATACAGGAATGTGTTCGTATAAAAGCGCACCGCCATCCACATAATCTTGGTGATGATAAACTTTTTCATTGAAACGAATATGGCTACTACCATTTACGTAAATGGTTTTACCGCCATTTAGTTGAGGGTGAATATACGCCATGGTCCAGGTCAACATGGCGCTATCTGATTTAATGAATTCGTCATGAAACTCAAACTGACAAAATTGTACATTTTGATAAATAGAGGCGCAGTAATCATTAAAGGCCTGAATGCCTTGGATATGATGAAAGCAGTCAATGAACTCCATATCCGCTGCATACACCATTTCGATGATGCCACTTTTGCAGGTTTCAGCACTCAGTGTGTTGTAAAGATGCTTAAATGATTTCACCAGCAGCTTAGACTGCTCAAGATGATCAACGTCTGGCTGTTTGATATTCATGCACGCCTCCTAATCTGCTGACTTAATGGCACGATCATGATCGCGTCCTTCTTGTAGGATACGGCGCGGCACGGGGTTTAGATCATGCACAATGCCAATCATACTCAGCAGCTTTAAGGTGTAGTAAGAGATATCAATTTCCCACCAATAAAATCCCTGACGAGCTGAGGTGGCAAAGCGGTGATGGTTATTGTGCCAACCTTCCCCTAATGTGATAAACGCTAACCAAGGGTTATTACGACTGTGGTCCTTTGTGGGGAAGCGTCGCTTACCATAAATGTGCCCAAGGGAATTAATCGTAAACGTGGCATGAAACAAAATCACTGTTGAGACAAAAAAGCCCCAAATGAGCATTTGTAAACCACTGGTGCCTAACCCTGGCCAATATGCATTCAGTACTTCACCAAGAATGAAGGTAAAGAGCGCCAAAACGGCTGGTGCGATAATATCGAAGCGATTCAAAAACCTAAGTTCGGGAAATTTTGTCCAGTCTTTGATAACAGAGTAATCGGTTTTAAAGGCTGCTTCGCAAATAAACCAGCCCATATGCGACCACCAAAAACCATGCTGTACAGGGGAATGTAAGTCGTCATCTTCATCACTGTGTTTATGGTGTTTCCTGTGATGACTTGCCCACCATAGGGGCCCACGTTGCGCTGAGCTGTTACCGATAAAGGCAAACACAAACTGCCAAAAGCGATTCACCTTAAAGCTGCGATGTGAAAAGTATCGGTGATAAAACGCTGTAATGGCGAACATGCGTAACCAAAAGAAGAATAAGCACACAATCACAGCCACCGGGCTCACACCCACCCAGATCACACCAAGGCACATGGCGTGAACAAAGAAAAATGGTAGGCAGCGGATCCAATTGATATGGCGACTATTTTCATCTACTTCAGGGCCAACTGGGGCCTCAGAGTCCACCCAACGGATGATGTTTTGCCAAAGCGTATCGCGCTGAGACTTGGGTACATGAACTTGGTTTGAACTCATGACAAACCATACTCCTTATTACTATTATTGGGCATGGGATCACTCAATTGCTTAAAATGCATCTTGGTTTGGGCCACCGACGTTTTATGGTCAACGATGGGTGCCGCGTAACCACATAGGGTTTGTTGTTGTTTGTTCGGTTGATGAATGCTTTTATTATCCAGCGCAGCTAGTTCAGGCACATATTGACGAATAAACGCCCCTTTTTCATCAAATCGTTGCGACTGCCGAGTTGGGTTAAAAATTCGAAAATACGGTACCGCATCGACACCGGTTGAAGCAGACCACTGCCAACCGCCATTATTAGAGGCCAAGTCGCCGTCTATCAAGTGCTGCATGAAGAACTGCTCGCCAAGACGCCAGTCAATGAATAAGTGCTTAGTTAAGAACATGGCGGTAACCATTCGCAGTCGATTATGCATCCAACCTGTTTCAACTAATTGACGCATGGCCGCATCGACAATGGGGTAGCCAGTGCGGCCTTCGCACCAGGCAGTAAAGAGCTTGTTATCTTGTTTCCAAGGTAGTTGATCTGTATTCATCTTGAAAGGTTTAAAGCGACAGATTTCAGGGTAAGCCACCATTAAGTGACGATAAAAATCGCGCCATATCAATTCAACGACCCAGGTCTTAACGCCCTGATTATCTAAACCATTTTTCACCATCACCGCTGCTTGAAAGCACTGGCGCACACTAATGGCACCAATGGCAAGATACGCAGACAATTTCGACGTCCCCGAAATACTCGGAATATCCCGTAACTCGTGATACTGAAAAATAGCCTCTTCGATAAAATCCTCGAGTAACTGGTTAGCATGACCCGACGTGGTGGGCCACAAACCTTGCCAACCTTGCTTGCGTGATTCGTCCACGCCAACCAATGCTTCGATCTTAGTTTCATGCAAAGGGCTCATACTGCCTTTGACCGAAAGTGTTTGCTGGGCCTGTGGCTTTGGGTAGATAGGACGAGATTTTTCATTTAAATCGGCTAGGTAAGCGTTTTTAAACGCCGTAAATACTTTATAGAAAGTCCCCTGCTTATTTTGAATACTGCCAGGGGGAATTAAGCATTGGTCATGAAAACCATGCGTTGGCACATTCATGCTAGCTAGCAGAGCACTGACCAGCTCTGTTAATTGAGACTCGTTCCACTCATATTCGTGATTAAAATAAACATGTTCAACGGCATGCTCTTTCACCAGTTGTTTGAGCTTGGGAATCACACCCGAAAAGTCAGCCGCGTCCATAACGATTAACGGCACGCCCAGTTGCTCTAATTCCTCAGATAAGGTTTGCAACTGACGCAATATAAAATCTTGTTGAATAGGCGCTACATTATGGATTTGCCATTGCTTAGCCGCTAAGAAATAAACGGCAACAGTCGGACCGTTTTGCATGGCTGAATAAAGCGCAGGATTATCATAGATTCGCAAATCACTACGAAACCACATTAGGTTCATTAGGACGGCTCCGACAGAGTAGGCACGTCTACTTTACACATATGTTTGGCCAGCGCACAGCCACTCAAGTAAGCCGCCTCCACACCACCAACCTGTAATTCACCTAGCACGTAGTCACCACAAATATAAAGGCCATCTTCACCACTCATAAATCCATTATCCACATGACCATTCTCACTGCCCTGAGAGTACAACCAACGGTGAGCATAATCACTTTTTACCACCAATGGCTCAGGACAAAGTTGAGATAGCTCATTAGCTAGCTCATAAACGACCTTATCTTTAGAGTAATCTAAACGCGCTTCACTCCATTCACGGCTCGCTTGCACACAATATACGTGTAATCCGTGGCCGGTATCACGCTTCGGTTTGCTATTTTCGTAGCTGATACGTGCAATGGTGTCATTTGGATGCAACAAAAGATTGGGCACACTTAAAGTGTGAGGTAGCGCAAACATGGCCACCCATTGAGGATGGATGGACGTGTTTTTAAGTAAAGCTTTAAAGTGGTGATCTTGAGGCAATAAGTCGTAAGTTTGAGGCGCAGGACAAGCCAATACAATCTCATTGGCATAGGCATAAAGAGACTCATGCCCGTCTGTTTCGCTGTACACGCTCCAAGTATTTTCACCTTTAACAATGGCACTGATGCGTACACCAAACTTCACACCTACCTCATCCGCTAAAAGCCGCGTTATGCTAGAGCTACGAGGCGTGCCCACATATTCAATTTGACCATCATGCTGCATCCAAGAAGACACATGCCCAGCGTCACACCAAGATTTCACCACTTGTTCAAACTGTGACGTAGTGGCGGTGAAACTTAGTGCACCTAAGTCAAAGCTAACCGCATGTTCAGAACCCTGCACACGCTTAGATGACAAGCGGCCACCGCTGCCACGGGCTTTATCAACACATAAAACCTGCTTACCTTGACGCTTAAGTTTTGAAGCCAAAGTCAGGCCCGCCATGCCAGCGCCGATGACCAATACATCTGTTGAAATCATAATAAACCCTACCTTTTATCTGCTCTTTTACGCTTTGACTTCAAAGGCAGATCACAGATGCCATTTATATGGGCCATTTTGTCAGATAGGGCTTTACCACACGCCCTCATTCCATTACTTTAAAAAGGACTAAAATTGTTACATTTCATGGTGTTAAGGGATCAAAATTTGAGCTCGCAAAACGCAAAAAACCTGCGACCACTGGACGATCTCATCAAAAGGATTGCCGACAACCAAGATCAAGCCGCATTTGTTGAGTTGTTTGAAAAGGCAGGTTCAAAGCTCAAGGCTTACGCCATGCGCTGCGGTGCCCTAGACGGCGAAGCTGAGGATATCGTGCAAGAATGCATGCTAACCGTCTGGCGAAAAGCCCACCAGTTCAACCCCAAAACGGCCTCAGGCACCACCTGGTTATACACCATAGTGCGTAACAAACGTATCGATATGGCCCGTAAAACCAAGTATGACGTGGTGGTATCTGATGACCTTTGGCCAGAACCTGAGGGTGAAGATCTTGAAACCGATGTTGAACGTGATCTGAACGGAAAGATCGCCCGTACATTATTACACGGCCTGCCAGATGAGCAGCGCCAGATCGTATACAAGGTGTACTTCGAGGGTAAGTCTCATAGCGAAATCGCCAATGAACTTGATTTACCTCTGGGTACCATTAAATCAAGGTTAAGACTAGCCATGAAAAAGCTAGACACCTTGGCACAAGAGCAAATGACATGGCTAATTATCATCCTTCTGACGAACTTTTAATGGAGTTCACAGCAGGGCAAAAACAAGATGCCCTAGGTATCATGGTGGCTTGCCACCTTGAGTCCTGCCGTGAGTGCCGAAAACGCAGTCAAGTATTTGAACAACTAGGCGGTGAAATCCTGAGCGAATCCCAGGAAACACCATTAAGCGAAGGCCTTCTTGGCAAGCTTTTAAGCCGACTGGGGGAAGCTCCAGCGAAAGAAACCGAAGTACAGGGTGATGCTCGCTTACCGCGACCGCTGCGCCGTTTTGTGCCGGGGTATTTTGACAGCTTGCCTTGGAGCGGGCTGTCAAAAAACATCAAGGAATTCACCCTACCGTTAGGTGATAACCGTTATGTGGCTAAATTTTACAAAATAGCCGCAGGTAAGGAATTACCCGTTCACACCCACAAAGGTAACGAGTTTACCCTAGTGATGTCTGGGCAGTTCTCTGACGATGCCGGTGATTACAAACAAGGTGATTTCATCTTGGCGGATAACAATATCAAGCACCAGCCTAGAGCCGGTATGAATGAAGATTGTATCTGTTTTGCCGTGATGGACGCGCCGCTGAAATTCACCGGTTTCTTTGGTCGAATGCTTAATCCATTTATGCGTTAAAGCAGGCTTACCAAGCACAAAAAAGCCCAGTTGATACTGGGCTTTTTTCGTTCTGCAGGTAATCAGTCAAATAACTGGTCACTAAAGGCCGTCGAACTCACAGATCGAATACACATCAAAGCCGGCTGCTTTGATTTTCTCACTGCCTTTTAAATCCGGCAAATCAATAATGGCGGCCACTTCCACTACATTGGCGCCCAATTTTTTTACCAGCTCACAAGCCGCTAGCATGGTGCCACCCGTGGCAATTAAATCGTCCATCACCAAGACATTATCGCCCGGCTTAAAGGCATCTGTATGCAATTCAATTTCCGCACTGCCGTACTCTAAATCGTAGCTCTGACACACGGTGTCAAATGGCAACTTGCCTTTCTTACGTACCGGCACCAACGACAGGCCTAATTCATAGGCCAAAGGCGCGCCTAAAATGAAGCCACGGGCATCAATGGCGGCGACCGCGTCCAATTGCATGCCTTGATAGCGATGCACAAAGCTATCAATTAACTTACGAAACACCTGTTTGTTTTGTAATAAAGGCATGATGTCACGGAACATAACACCTGGCTCAGGCCAGTTTTCCACAGTGCGCACTGCGTTTTTAATTTCATCTTGATAAACAGACATAATGTTTCCAGTTTTTAACGAACTACTAAAACCCGCTAGGGTTTGATACGTTGAAACATAAAAAAAGCAGGTGAGGTTTTCACCCCACCTGCTTTTTAGCATTAATTAGAAGTGTGCTTTAAGCAACAAGTTAACGTTGTTTTCGTCTTCGTTGTCTAGGTTAAACTTGTTATCCCACAAAGCGTATTCAACACCAACATAGAGCTTATTGTCATAACCTACTAACTTTGCAATGTCCCACTTAAGTTGTGAGGTGAAGTTACTGCTAGAGTTTTTGTCACCAGTAATTGGATCCGCTAACTCAGTTTCATAGTCCCAGAAACCGTCATACATGAACTCCTGGCCAGCGATAGCAAATGGCACTCCCCAAGTAACGGTTAATTGTTGATTATCATCTGTAGAGTCATTAAAGCTCTGATATACATTAGCACCAAAATGAGCAAATCCAGGTAAATTCAAGCCTGCGCCTAAACCAACTAAAAGATTATCATCAAACTCACTCATTTCCCAAGTGGTTGCCAGCTTCACACTATTTACGAATCCATCTTTGAATGTGGCAAGATTAAAGTTTGGGCTTACTTCAATGTAAGTCTCACGACCACCATCGTTTTTATCATGTAAGCGATCTACAAAAGCAAACACATCACCCCAGTTATGAACACTGAAGTACTCATATGTCATAACATATCTTTCTTCGTCACCTGCAGCATAATCGTTACCAGACAAGAAGGTTAAACTTTGATCTTTAAAGAAGGTTTCAGCATTCACTAAGCTGGAAGCAGCTAACAATAAGCCAAGGGCTAACTTTTTCATTTAGGGGGGCTCTCCTAAGGGGGGTCGTAGAAAACTAACCTTTTGGTCAGAATTAGGTATAATTTCGAATCCTACACAGGATCCAAGTGCATGTTCAAGTGCTTAAATAGATTTATGCCCTTATTTGGGTTTATAGTCAAAGTGCTTAGCATAAAAAACCAACAATAAGGGGCCACCCATGCTTGAAAAATTGTTTCAGCTGAATAAGTTCGGCAGCAATAGCAAAACCGAAATCATGGCAGGTATCACCACCTACCTGACCATGGCGTACATCATATTTGTTAACCCGGCCATGCTGGCTGATGCAGGCATGGATAAAGGTGCGGTCTTTGTGGCCACCTGTTTAGCCGCTGCCATCGGTTGTTTCATCATGGGCTTCTGGGCAAACCTTCCTGTGGCGCTAGCACCAGGTATGGGCTTAAATGCCTTTTTCACTTATGGCGTTGTATTGGGCATGGGCCATAGCTGGCAGACCGCTCTTGGCGCTGTGTTTTTAAGCGGTGTCATCTTCATTTTAATCAGTGCGTTCAAATTACGTGAGTGGATCATCAATGCCATTCCCATGACACTGAAAAAAGCCATTGCAGCCGGTATCGGCTCTTTCCTAGCCCTGATTGCCCTTAAAAATGCGGGCATTATTGTAGATAACCCAGCCACATTCGTCGGCCTTGGTGATCTGACCAGTATCTCACCTGCCATGGCGATCCTCGGCTTCTTCCTCATAATCGGCTTGGTTCAACGCAATATTCCTGGTGCGGTGATGATTGCGGTTCTGCTTGTGACAGTGATCGGCTTAGTCGCTGGTGACGTCACTTACTCGGGGATTGTTTCGGCTCCCCCTTCTATTGCACCAACATTTATGCAGATGGATATCGCCGCCGCCCTTGATGTGGCCATGCTAAGCGTCGTTTTTGCGTTCTTGTTTGTGGATCTATTCGATACCAGCGGTACCCTTATTGCGGTAACCC
>JBNMQC010000041.1:0-16549 GCA_051277445.1 Bermanella sp.
AATGCACGCCATCTCAAAGCACCGAGATGACGTGGGGCCTTAGCTCAGCTGGGAGAGCGCAACACTGGCAGTGTTGAGGTCAGCGGTTCGATCCCGCTAGGCTCCACCAATTTTTTCAAGTTCGGCCTATAGCTTGAAAATCTTAAGTGTCCCGTTCGTCTAGAGGCCTAGGACACCGCCCTTTCACGGCGGTAACAGGGGTTCGACTCCCCTACGGGATACCATTTCTTTTGTATACCTCTAAATATTATCCAAAATTAATTTTCTGTTTCGTTTAAACCTTCGTACTTTTTATATTGAACCATTATCACTCCATCTAGTTGATTGCTTCAGTGCGTTTATCAGCACATCTTTTTTGCGCTATGAATACGCCTATTCATCGATCATCCTACTCTGATTATCTCCATGGCCACCTTGCAACCTTTATCAAGGCGGTTTTTGATCTATATGTTTAGGTTGGCTGAATAGATGCTTGCTGGGCTTCAGGCCATTAGCACCCTTGGTAAATCCAGTCTCTAAGCGCTGACCCTTTTACTCCTTAAATAATTTAGTACTTATGAGCCAGAAAACATCGTGATTATGCACTTTGGGTTTATGGGTAACACAGGTTGTTTCGTAATTACTCAGTTCTAAAACCACATACAAAATAGGTTCATATGTACCAACTAAAAGTGAACCGTGTTTCACATTTAAATTCCCCAAACGCATTAACAAGGTTCTATCTATAACCATAAGTGTCATTAAATAAGTACATATGTTCCTTTAGTGTTTCGGTTGTCTATCAATTGGTCAGCTTGGTGAGTATAAATGTCATCCTTAGGGGTGAATTTGTAATCGTTTGTAAATTCAGGTGAACTTTGCGGTGTGCAGACGAATCTGGGCGGGTTAGGATGCTTGCCACTTACAAATAATAACAAAAAGAAACGAGTTGTCCTTTTTATGAAATTTTTATCTGCGATTGTATTTATAACTTTCTTCGCTTTTTCGGCTCAGTTATTGGCTGACGCTAAAGTGTCAAAAGAAGATTTCAAACAGCAGATTAATCAAGTGCAGCAAGAGTTGGACGAACTGGTAGAGCAAGGTGGCAAATATGTGTATCTGCAGCTCGCTCAAAAAAGCAGTGTATCCCCATTTGCTGTTGCGGTTGATGAAGTAGGTACCACTATCATGCTTGAAGTACCTAAGTCTGAAGAAAAAGCCACACTTAGTGATAAGGTTTTAAAGCTAAGGGAAATGATTTACTTAGGCGCTAAAAATGCAAACTTTGTAGCGGGGGCATTATTTGTCCAAGCGCAGGTTCCACACATGGGTAAACAAGTGGATGGCGTCGCCATTGAAATGGAGCACAAACAAGGTTTATCTGTTCTTCGGTTTTCACCCTATGAGCTGAAGCGCGAAGAAAAAGACATTAAATTTAAAAGACCAGTTGATAAAATCAAACCGGTTGTATTTTTTAAAGATGCCGTAAAACAAGACGCCAAGTCTTGAGCTAAAAAGTAAAGCGTACAATAACAATAAAAAACCAAGAATTGATGTGAGTTGCTAAGGAAGCAGCTCCTCAATAGAGATCTTTACTCTTCTAGATTGAAGTTCTCACAATAATAAAAAACAGGAGACAACACATGAAAGGCCTTAAAAAACTTGCTTTGGTTACTGCAGTAGCCGCCGCTCCTTTCGCCCAAGCTGAATTAACAGCGATGGACGATGCTCTACTAGGTGAAATGACGGGTCAAGCCGGTATCACTATCGATGTAGATCTAGATATGACGATCGAAGCTATCAAATATGTAGACCAAGATGGTAACCGTAAATTAGAACTTGCTGCCGGTGGTGCTGGTACTGGTGGTTTTAATGCTGACGGTACAGTTAACCCTACTGGTGATTATGAATACACTGGTTCTCAAGGTGCAATTACCATGGCAGGCCTGCAAATTGGTTCTGACAATGATACTGGTGACTGGGATGCAGCCACAATTCGCGGCATTACAATTGATGCTGACGGTACTGACGGTTTAGTTATTGGTTTAAACCAAATTGGTGATACATCTGGTAATGGTATTGATATCTCTGTAAATGCAGTATTGATCAATAACGGTTCTGCTGATCTAGCTAAAACCGCTTTAGTTGCAACAGCAGTATCAGCCGATCCTACTGATTTAGCTGCTGCTGCCGCTGCATCTGGTGGTGCTTATGCTGATGCTGCTGAAATTGGTGCTGCAGCTGCTGCCGGTGATCAAACGGCTATTGGTTTAATCGCTGCAAATAACACCCCTACTGCAACTGCATTAGCAAATGCTCTAGATGGTGCTACCGGTAACATCGGTGGATTCAAAATTACAAACTTCCGTAACTTTATTCAGGATGATCTTGTAAATAAGTATAACGGTGTATTCAGCATGGCACTTCAGGACTCTAACGGTACTGTTGGTGGTGTGACTGGTGCTCCTGGTGCGACTGGTCGTTTTGTACGTGGTGAAATCGTGATCAATGGTACTGGTACTTATGATCCAACAGGTGCTGCTTCTACTGGTGGTCTAGAGATTTCTGGTGAATTTGGTGGCGCGATTGATAAAGCTGCTTGGGTTGATACTGGTGGTGGTGAATTCGGTATCGCTGACCTAGGTTTCTTCAAAGGGAATGACACTAATGGTGATAACATTTCTGATGTGATTACTGGTATGCATTTCTCTGTTGATATTGACGTAGTCGATCGTGCATCGTCTGTAGCTGGTGTGAACTCAGTTGATGGATCTGCAATTGCCTCAGGTGCAACAGTTTCTGCTTTACGCATCAGCGACATGCAGATCGACGGTACCATCATGATGGGTAACATCTATGTTGGTAACGAAGCTGGAACAGTTGCTACTTCTCTAGGTTCGGTTCTTATCAAAGACATCGACATGACTGGTACTTCTGTATACGTTTACGGTCACTAATCTGACTGTAATGTTTACTTAAGTAAGCAGACGAAAACCCCGGCTTGCCGGGGTTTTTTATGAGTTATACTATTAAGAATATCCAATATTTAGGCTCACCCTAGAGGATAAACACGATGATGAAAACCAAGCTTCAATTAATTCTATTTGGCACGTTATCGCTGTTTACTAGTTTGTCTATTGCCGAGCTAACCCCGTTAAACGATGACACATTATCGGCCCATGTTGGGCAAATTAGCCAACGCGCGGCCAATGATAAACCGTTTCAAGTACCGCTGTTATTCAGTGAATCCCAGACGGCACAAGCATCACCCCAAAATTTGAATACTCAAGCACCCCAAAGCCAGCCAAGTGCCGGCATTACCATAGACATTGATTTACAGCTGCAAATTGATGAAATCCGTTGGGTCGATGTAGACGGAGCTGGCCCTAATGGCACACAAGGTGCGATTAGTATGCGAGGGTTTTCCGTAGGGCATTTAGATGGCCCAACCCCGCAACCTGCACAAATTCGCGGTATTACGATGGACGTGGATGGCCGTGATGGTTTGGTGATTGGCGTTGAACAAATCGGTGATCGTTTTGGTAACGGCATTGATATCAACATCGACAGTATTCAGATCAAATAATGCAGTTTTCGTCAGTAATTGTTAGTTTTTATTAGTGCTTATCCTCTTCCTTATCGCTCCATTTTTTCACCCTTGATCTGGGTGTTTAAACCTGTTTAACAACCATTCATTTGATTGTCATTGGCTTTTATATTGAATTGGCATTTACACCGAGTGTTTGCTTGTTAAGGCCTTAATTCCCCTCATTTACAACTAACCTAACTGTACAAGCTTAAAATTCCTTAAGCCCACGAGCAGTAGGTGGTTGTATGAAACGGACGTTCATCACTTTCGTGTGTGCCATGGCGCATTCACTTTTCTCTTTTGCCCAATTAATCCCCCTTGATGATGCCATGTTGCAAGAAAGTCATGGGTTTATGGGACATCATATTGCGTTTGATGCTTTAGAAACCAACCGGCCCGCTGGGCAAAACCAGCCTAGTGCTCAGTCGCTTGATCAAGTGTCTTTTTTCAACGGGCAAGTCCATCACGCTCAAACCTATCAAAGTAAAAACGCCGCTTTCGATGCGCTAACCGGCTTGAGCAAGGATGGGTTGTCGCTCACTCAGGGCATTGAAATTGATCTGGAAATTCAGGCAAGCCTGGATATGCAATGGCAAGATAACGATGGTTTTAATGATAACGGTGATGGCACCAGCGGCTCATTGACCTTATCTGGAATTCATCTTGGTAGTCATAAAGGGCCAATTACCCAGCAAATGCTCGAAAGCGATCAACCCTTTTTAGATTCAGAGCTGGCCGTGATCAATAATTTATTGATCGACCTAGATTCAAAACAAGGCATGTTTATCACCATTGAAGAACTGGGTGACCGCTTTGGCAATGGCCTGGACATCATAGTGAATGACATTTATCTAGGGAATGAGCAAGCCAGTGCGGGCGGGCTGTTAATTGAAAATCTATCGAATTTTATTCAAGACAAAAACCTTAACCAGTTAAATCAAACCTTTGGCTTTAATTTATCGACACTGGATGATGGTAAAAACACGGCCAATGGTAATTGGCTACCCATTAATGCCATTGTTCTTACTGAAGAAGGCAGTGCTGATACGAATGTCGATCTTGGTTTGCCGAGTATTGATGGCCTGCCCAGTTTATCCACCAATACCACCATAGATGCCAGCTTTGCTGTGTATATGGACAAGGTCGCCTGGGTGGACGATGGCGGTGAATTCGGCATTGCTGGCTTAATGGTTTATGACGGGCTTGATACAAATAACGATGGTATTGATGACACAGTAGGCCCAGCCAAATTAACCCAGATGAAAATCGAAACCATTGATCATATGGCCTATAACGGCGAGCAAGTTAAAGCCTTGTACATTGAAAACCTCGACTTTAAAGCTGATATTGCCATGGGAAATATCTATGTAGGCAACCCTCAAACCGGCAGTCTGGGTTCATTACACATTAAGGGGCTGGATACCGCGGGCACCTCGGTGTGGATTTATGCCCATTGATGGTGGTTTGTATAAAAGTGAGCAGGAAGTTCACATAAAGCCCCTTGTTTGCTTAAGGTTTTTAAATGCGCGCCTTAAGCGTACAATTGCGCAAATTTTGTCTTACCGATCACACCTATATGCCAGCTAAACCCGTAAACATATCTCAACCGGCTCTTCAGCCAGCGGATATCACCACCTACACCCCGTTTCGCGGTGATTTAACACCTGCGCCGTTCTTGCCTATGTCACGCAAAGAGATGGATCAACTGGGTTGGGATAGCTGTGATGTGATCATTGTGTGTGGGGATGCCTACGTGGATCATCCGAGTTTTGGCATGGCGGTGATTGGTCGCACACTGGAAGCCCAAGGGTTTCGTGTTGGCTTAATTTGCCAGCCCGATTGGACGGATATTGAAAGCTTCAAAGTATTAGGCAAGCCAAACCTATATTTTGGTGTGTCGGCTGGCAACATGGACAGCATGATCAACCGCTACACGGCTGACCGCCGCGTGCGTCATGACGATGCCTATACGCCAGGCAATGTGGGGGGCAAACGCCCAGACAGAGCTGTGACGGTGTACACGCAAAAGTTGCGTGAAGCCTATAAAAAAGAGGTGCCGATTATTGCCGGTGGCATCGAGGCCAGCCTGCGCCGTTTGAGTCATTACGACTATTGGCAAGACCGTATTCGTGGCAGCGTGTTGCTTGATAGCACCGCGGACATGCTGTTTTACGGCAATGCCGAGCGTGCGCTGATTGAAGTGACTCATCGCCTAGCTGCTGGCGAAGCCATTAATGAAATACAAGATGTTCGTGGTACGGGCTTTTTGCGTAAACAATTACCCGCAGACTGGGTACAAATTGACAGCACCGAGCTTGATCAGCCGGGCAAGATCAAAGCCCATAAAAGCCCTTATGAAATGATCGACTTGGAGGCCAAAGCCGAAGAAGAGGCCTTGAAAAAAGAAGGCGCTCAGGTCATTCAGATCGTCCCGCACATGCAAATGCGCAAAACTGACCCGAATACCAGTTACATTCGTTTGCCATCTCTTGAGCAAGTGAAAACCGATAACGCCTTATACGCGCACCTTGATCGCGTGTTTCATAAAGAAACCAACCCAGGCAACGCCCGTGCGCTGGTGCAGGCCCATGGTCGTAACGATGTGTGGATGAATCCACCGCCAATTCCGTTAACCACTCAAGAACTTGATTGGGTGTTTGAGCGTCCTTACAAACGCAACCCGCATCCGGTTTATGGCAAAGCCAAAATTCCGGCCTATGACATGATTCGCTTCAGTGTGAATATTATGCGTGGCTGTTTTGGCGGCTGTACCTTTTGCAGTATTACTGAGCACGAAGGGCGCATTATTCAAAGTCGTTCGGAAAAATCGATTCTCACCGAAATTGAAAACATCCGTGATTTAACCCCAGGCTTTACCGGAACGATTTCGGATTTAGGCGGCCCGACGGCCAATATGTATCGCTTAAATTGCAAAGACAAAGTGATTGAAGAAAACTGTCGTCGCCCCAGTTGTGTCTACCCAACCATTTGCAGCAATTTAGAAACCGACCACAGTCATACCACTCAGTTGTACCGCAAAGCCCGTGATATTAAAGGTGTTAAACGCATCGCCATTGCATCGGGTTTGCGCTATGACCTTGCTGTGGAAGACCCTGAGTATGTGAAAGAATTAGTGACCCATCACGTGGGTGGCTACTTAAAAATTGCACCAGAGCATAGTGAAGATGGCCCGTTAACTAAGATGATGAAACCGGGCATGGGCACCTATTATAAATTCAAAGACATGTTCGAGAAGTACTCAAAAGAAGCGGGAAAAAAACAGTATTTGATTCCTTACTTCATCAGTGCTCACCCAGGCAGTACCGATAAAGACATGCTGAACTTGGCCCTATGGCTGAAAGAAAATAATTTTAAAGTAGACCAAGTGCAAAACTTTTACCCTTCGCCAATGGCCACCTCCAGTACCATGTTTGCCACAGAGCGAAACCCACTTAAGCCGGTCAAAGCCAAGAACCACGAACCTGTGTTTGCGGCCAAAACCAAAGAGCAACGTGCCTTGCATAAGGCGTTTTTGCGTTATCACGATGCAGAAAGCTGGCCATTATTGCGTAAAGCGCTGAAGAAAATGGGCAAAGCCCATTTGATTGGTCGTGGTGTGAAACATTTGGTGCCGCCAGAAACGGGCCGTGAAAAAGACGCGCGTCGTGAAGGTAAAAAGTTTGTGCCTAAAAACGTAAGAGGGCAGAAATCCTTTGCCGCCAAAACCCAGCACAATGGTTTGCCCCATATGCCTAATGCCAACAAAGGCAAAAGTGGTAGCTCTAAAAAGCCGAAAAGCCCACGCTAGTGGGTAACGGCTATTTGTTTTTTTGAGCCTCACTGGACTTTTGTCGCTGTAATAGCACTTTCATCATGTCTCGCCAGCTCACAATGCCTTGTATCTTGTTGTCGTCGTTGATGATGGGAATACAAGAAATCTTGTGCACATTAAATAAAGCAACCGCATCAAAAAAGTCATTATCTGGTTTTAAGCTAATGACCTTATGGGACATGATGACGTTCACATGGCGTTTGAGTACTTCACGATCGGCGCTGGTTTCGTTGATGGTATCGATCTTTGGGTTCATGGTTTTTAAATAGTCACGGTCGCTGACGATGCCCACGAGTCGGTCGTGTTGAGTGATCAACAAATGGTGGAAGCTCGTTCTTTCAAAAATGTGCTTTACGTCGAGTAAAGTGCGGTCAATATCGAGACTCACTACGCGCTTACTCATGAACGCTTGAATTTTCATATACCCGCCTGGCTTTAACGCCGTCAACAGTCACCGGCCTGAGCTAATTGGCCATGTTTATCTTTGCTAGCTTGTTATAGTCTAGGTGCTTTTGTGATGAATATTGACCGATTGTGGTTCAGGTGCTTTATGTTATACCGTTATCTCTTTGTTGTGTGTTGTGGTTTGTCCTTCAATTATGTGGCCCAAGCGCAGCTGGAAGCCGGGTTTGGCGTATCTGCGGTGAATGTGCCGCATTATGTGGGAAGCGATGAAGCGGAACAGTTTTACCTGCCGTTTCCTTACCTGCGCTATCGCAGTGAGAAACTCACCATTGACCGTAACCTTATTCAGGGCAATCTTTGGCATTCTGGTAATTGGAGCTTAGAGGTAAGCTTGGGTGGGGCGGTAAAAGTGGACAGTGATAAGAGCCAAGCCCGTCAAGGGATGGACGATCTCGACTTCATCATTGAGGCAGGGCCAGCACTGCACTACTACTTTTTAGGCGACCGCAGTAAGGGAAATGCCATGTTCTTAGAGCTGCCTGTGCGAGCCGCCAATAGCACAGACTTTACTCAGGCCAACTATCGTGGGGTAACGTTTAACCCACGTCTTGTGTGGCGTCGAGAGTATTGGCTCAGCGGTTATGAGGTTCGCCCTCAAATATCTCTGGGGTTGCGCTCGGCAAGTAGCCATTATCACGACTATATTTATGGGATAAGGCGTGAATTTGTCACCACTGAGCGTACTGCTTATAAAGCTGAGCATGGCTATGGTGGCTGGCAAATGGGCTACAGCACGGCTGTGCTCTGGTCAGACTGGATGGCAGCCGGTTTTGTCCGCTATGTGAACATTTCAGGAGCTGTTTTTGAGGACAGCCCATTGGTCAAGACCCGCTCCAGTTTAATCGCAGGAATGGCCATTGCTTACTTGTTTTAGGTAATCCAGATCAATTCAGTGTACACTTGTTCACCTTAATCTATGGCGAAGATTGACTTACCTTTAGGCTTAGGTAGCATGCATAGATAATTAGATTTGTTATAACAAAGAGCAGTTTTATGAAGTACCTATTTAGTGTCTTTTTAGCCGGACTTTTAGTCGTGTCGTTTGCGGAGCCAGCGGCAGCAAAGAAGTTTGGCGGTGGCGGTTTTGGAAAGACATTTAAAACCAGTCCATTTCAAAAGCAATCTCCATCAAGCCCAAATAAAGCGGCTCCTAACGCTGAGAAAGGTAAAGCTACCCGCCCTGGTATGGGTGGGCTAATGGGCGGTTTGTTAGCGGGAGGTATCTTTGCTTACTTACTAGGCAGTGGTGCGTTTGAAGGTCTACAGATGATGGACATCCTGCTGTTTGCTCTAATTGGTTTTGTACTCTTTAAACTTTTTGCTCGACCAAAGCACACACCGCAAATGGCGGGAATGCAGCGAACCGGATTTGAGCAAATGCAATCGCCAAGCTCTGTTATTCAGGCGCAAGGCGTATCAGCCAATACAGAAAGCATCCCGATGGAATTTCCAGAAGGCTTTGATGTAACAGGATTTGAAAAGGGCGCGCTTGAGCATTTTGCATTGGTTCATAAAGCGTGGGATGAAGGTGAATTGACGACCATCGCCGAATATGTGCATCCGGACTTACTTGCACAATTAACCCAAGAGCGCGGCCAGTATGGCGCTAAATTAGACAACCAGATTATTGATTTAAGCGCACAAATTGTAAGAGCTGAGCCCTTACTCAATGGGCATCGCTTGAGTATTTTGTTTCGCGGCTTAATGAAAGACATGCAAAGTAATGAAGAACATGGCGTATTTGATGTGTGGCACTTAGAAAAACACGCATCCGATGCTTGGTTAATCGTAGGCATCGAAGCCGAATAAATAACAAGAATTTTCAGAGGTAATAATATGTTCGAACAAGGTATATGGGGTTTAAACGGCTGGCAGGTTCTGCTGTTTACCCTCGTGATGACACATATATCCATCGTTAGCGTAACGATTTATTTACACCGCGCTATGGCGCACCGTGCATTAGATATGCACCCCGCCCTTGCACACTTTTTCCGCTTTTGGTTGTGGCTAACCACCGCCACAGTGACTAAAGAATGGGTTTCGATCCATCGTAAGCATCACGCAAAATGTGAAACAAAAGACGATCCACATTCTCCTGTGGTAAAAGGTTTGAAAACCGTATTACTAACGGGTGCTGAGCTATACAAAAGCGAAGCGGAAAACGAAGAAACCATTACCCGCTATGGCAAAGGCTGTCCGGACGATTGGATTGAAAATAACCTTTATCAAAAGTACAAATTACTAGGCATTTTTGTCATGCTGGGTTTCAACATCTTAATGTTAGGCCCCATTGGTATTACCGTATGGGCTGTTCAAATGATGTGGATGCCGGTTCACGCTGCTGGCATCATTAATGGCTTAGGCCATGCTCTTGGCTACCGTAATTTTGAATGCTCGGATGCGGCGACGAACATTAGCCCAATTGGGATTTGGATTGGCGGTGAAGAGTTGCACAACAATCACCATACGTATCCTAACTCTGCAAAACTGTCTGTTAAAAAGTGGGAGTTTGATATCGGCTGGATGTACATCACCATATTCAAAGCCCTTGGCTTGATTAAAAATGTACGCACAGGCCCAGTTATGGCCATTGATAAAAGCAAGTTGGAGCTGGATTTTGACGCCGCCCTTGCCGCGGCCAATAACCGCTTCCAAATCATGGCGCGCTTTTATAAAAAGGTCATTAAGCCAGTGGCGAAAAGTGAACGAAAACAAGCTCAGCTTAATTTACCTTTCGTTAAAGCCAAGCGCTTATTGCGCAAAGAAGAAGCCCTGTTAAGCGATAAGTATCGTCAGCAGTTAGCCGACTTATTGGCCCATAATGAGATGGTTGAAAAAGTATACAAAATGAAGCAAGAGCTTCAGCAAGTGTGGAAGAAGCGCAGCGCCAGCAGCGATGAGCTGTTAAAAGCCATGCAAGCTTGGTGTAAAGAAGCGGAAGAAAGTGGCATTCGTGCACTGGAAGAATTCGCTCAAAGCCTGCGTCAGTACAGTACAAAATTAGCATAAGCCCTCACTGGCTTTATAAAAAATCGGGAGCTTGCTCCCGTTTTTTTATGCCCTACGAATTTTAACCGAAGGTTTGTTAATCTTTACAGCCCGATATCCTAAGCTAAACTTAGTTTAAGGAAAAATCAGGGCTCTAGGATGTTTGGTAGAAAAAAAATCGCCTTGCTTGAACAGCAGTTAGCCCAAGTAAGAAATGAACATGCCCAGCAGAGTCAAACGATTGTTGACCTAGAGCAAGCATTAGAAGATGCCTTCTCGCACCTGGCTAATCAGCAAAAACACAGTCACGAATATTACTCGATCCAAACCTTATGGGGCACAAGTGCTAAGCGTTTGACGGATATCCGTGCTCATGCCACTCGTTTTGTGGATGACTTATCCAATGAGCGTGTACGCATCAATGAAGCAAGTAGCTTATTTTCTCAAGCCAGCATGTCTTTATCTTCTTTACATGGTCAGTTAGAAGAAATCCGCCACGAGTCCATTGTTTCCCAACAACGAATAGAGGATGTCAGTGTGGTAACGGAGAAAATCAACGAGTTTGTTAAATCCATCGTTGATATCAGTGATCAAACCAACCTATTAGCCCTCAATGCGGCCATTGAAGCGGCAAGAGCAGGCGAACAAGGCCGTGGCTTCGCTGTTGTAGCGGATGAGGTCAGGGCGCTGGCTAAACGAACTGGAGAGGCCACAGAGAGTATTGGTGACCTTGTACAGAAGATTAACCAACAAACCATTCAAGCAAAAAATGGCATAGGCGAAACCGCAGATAAAACAAAAAGCATGACAGGTAATACCGATACACTGATCACCACCGTTAGTGAAGTGTTGAGTATTTCAAACCAAATGAAATCTGTTATCACCCAAGCCTCCTACGCCTCATTTGTGACCTCTGTGATGCTTGACCATATCGACTGGAAGAATCAAATCTATCAGCACCTGCAGGTGCAAGACATGAATATTAGTAAAGAAATTAAAGACCATACCCAATGTCGCTTAGGGAAATGGTACTTTGAAGGGGAGGGCAAAAACTCGTTCTCTCATTTAACCTCGTTTGCACAGATGGATGAGCCTCACCAAAAAGTCCATGAGCACGGTATCAAAGCCTTACAAGCAAACTTTGATAAAGATAGGGAGAAAACCATCGATCATTTAAGGCAGATGGAAAATGCCAGCAGTGAAGTGCAAAATCTATTAGACAGCATGATTGCAGACATATTGACCAGTCTTGATGACGAACAAGAGACCACGTCTTACGATGTAGACCTATTCTAGCGTTTGGTTCACTAAAACTTTTACCATCATTTCAAATAATATGGCTTGAGTTAAATCCTTTAACGCAATTTCTGAAAAATTAAATTTTGGGTCTTGTGAGATTCTGGCAAATTCATAATCCACTTGCTCTGGCTTGTGGTCATGTAAAATCATAATAATACGCGTATCGTTCGCGCGATTATCAATGGTTAAGGTATCGGCGGCAAAACCGGCGTTGCGTAGGTTATGACTGATTCCAATGATGGGGTCCACATTCGGATAAGCTGCTTGAATATCAGCCTGCGCTAATTTGGCGACTTCACTTAAATCGTAAACCTTTGCATCTTTAATTTTCATGGCTCGTTAATAACTATCTGAATGTTAATAATAGCGAGCCATGATACAGGGTTTAATTGGATATTTCACAATACATCGCTCATGACATGAGCGCTAATCCCACCTTGCTTTGATTGTCTCGTTTGAGTTCATTACAAATCCAGTGGCCCGTTTTAATCACTTGATTAAGGTCCACACCGGTTTCGATGTTCATGCCATGTAGCATGTAAAGTACATCCTCGGTGGCGATGTTGCCACTGGCGCCTTTTGCATAAGGGCACCCACCTAACCCTGCTACCGCACTGTCGATTTTATTAATGCCGTATTCAAGACTTGTGTAAATATTCACTAAGGCTTGACCGTAGGTGTTGTGACAATGCACGGCCAATTTATCCACGGGTACGTCTTTTAACACGGCATCCAGCATGCGCTGAAATTTTACTGGCGTGCCCACACCTATGGTGTCACCCAGTGAAATTTCAAAGCAGCCCATTTGATACAAGGTTTTTGCCACATCGGCCACCGCTTGCGGATCAATATCCCCTTCGTAAGGGCAACCAATAATGGTGGAGACATAGCCACGCATGGGCAGATTTAATTGCTGTGCCGACGCGGCAATATCTTCAAACCGTTGCAAGCTTTCTTTGACGGAGCAGTTAATGTTTTTTTGAGTGAAACTTTCGCTGGCGGCACCAAAAATAGCAATTTCATCAGCGCGATGTTGTATCGCACCTTCAAGCCCTTTTAAGTTTGGCGTGAGCGCTGCGTATTGAACGCCGGTTTGCGCCTTTATTGGACTGATATTCAATGCATCTAAAACGGCGTCAGTGTTGGCCATTTGTGGCACCCATTTAGGGGACACAAAACTGCCAGCTTCTATTTTTTTTAATCCGGCGTTTGCTAAGCGCTCAATGAGCTCAACCCGTAACGCAACAGGAAGCGTTTGTTTTTCATTTTGTAAGCCATCTCGTGGCCCCACTTCAATAATATGTACTTTGTTTGGTAGGCTCATGGTTACGCTTCTTCCATTTCGATTAACATCGCGCCTTCACTGACAAGGTCACCCACATTAAAGCAGATCTCTTTGATGGTGCCATCTGCCGGTGCTTTGATCGCGTGTTCCATCTTCATAGCTTCCATGACCATCAGTATATCGCCGCTGGAAACGGATTGACCTGTTTGCGTATCAATTTGAATAATCGTGCCATTCATGGGGGCGGTTAAGCTGCCAGTTTGCTCAGCTTGTTGATTAAAATCCGCTTTGAAGAATGACAACTGGCTTTCACCTTGGCTGTCATAAACAAACAGGCGCTCACCATGACCAACCACACGAGCGCTTTGCCACTTACCACCCAGCTCATACTGGACCGTATCCCCTTCTAAGCGGGCGGTGACGATTTGAGATTGGCCATCAAACTGCACCTGAAACTGTTGAGTATCGGATGGCTGAACAAGGCTGATCACATCCACATGAAATACGTCGTTTTGGGTGGTTTTAAAGCTGAGGGTTTCTTTCGCCGTTTGGTTCAAGCGCATGGCGCTTAATGCATGCCAGGGATTAGTTTGATCATTGCTGGATGTGCGCCCTTTACCATGACTGCTACGTGTCAGCATGTGCTGACAAACCGCTGCCACCAAGTGATGAGGTTGGATGGTATGATGAGTAATAAGTTGTTCATTAAATTCTTCGATAAATCGGGTACTGACCTCACCTTGACGAAACGCTTCAACATTCACGACACGACGCAAAAAAGAAAGATTCGTTGTGACGCCGGCAATTTGGTATTGCTGTAGCGCGTGTTTAAGCGTACTCAAACATTGATCACGATCTTCTCCCCACACAATCAATTTACTGATCATAGGGTCGTAATAAGGGCTAACGTCATCGCCTTGTTGTACACCGGTATCTAAACGTACTCTGCCTTGTATCAACTCTGGCAGTTGCACATGTTCAAGCTTACCGGTGGTGGGTAGGAAGTCATTGTTTGGGTCTTCTGCATAAATGCGTACTTCCATGGCGTGACCCTGAATACTGAGCTGGGCTTGTGACAAGGGCAGGGTTTCACCTTCGGCCACTTTTAATTGCCATACCACTAAATCTTGTCCAGTAATCATCTCGGTTACCGGGTGTTCCACTTGTAAGCGAGTGTTCATTTCCATGAAATAAAAGGTGCCATTATCGTATAAAAACTCAACGGTCCCTGCGCCTTCATAGTTAATCGCTTTAGCGGCTTGCAGCGCGGCTTCACCCATGGCTTGACGTTCTTGTTCGCTAAACTGTGGAGCTGGGGCTTCTTCGACGACTTTTTGATGGCGGCGCTGAATAGAGCAGTCACGTTCAAATAAATACACACCATTGCCGTGTTGGTCCATAAACACTTGAATCTCCACATGGCGTGGGCGAGTGATGTATTTTTCAGCCAGTAATTTATCATCGCCAAAGCTGTTTAAGCCTTCGCGTTTTGACGCTTTAATGGCGGCAATGATTTCACCTTCGTTTTCAACCACGCGCATGCCTTTACCGCCCCCACCGGCGCTGGCTTTAATGAGTACAGGAAAACCGATTTTTTTCACTTGTTCAGCCAAGAAGGCTTCATCTTGATTATCGCCGTGATAGCCGGGCACTAATGGCACTTTGGCTTTTTCCATTAATGCCTTGGACTCACTTTTTGAGCCCATGGCTTGAATGGCACCAACTGGTGGTCCTACCCAAATGATGCCTGCGTCTTGAATCGCTTGGGCAAAGTCTGCGTTTTCCGATAAAAAACCATAACCTGGGTGAATGGCATCGGCGTGCGCATCTTGTGCCACTTGTAAGACTTTATCGACCACAAGGTAGCTGTCTTTGGCGGGACTGGCGCCTATGTACCACGCTTCATCTGCGCATTTGACATGCATGGCATTTTTATCGGCGTCGCTGTACAGAGCGATGCAGTGAATACCGATTTTTTGAGCGCTTTGCATGATGCGCACGGCTATTTCACCGCGATTGGCAATTAATAAACGGGTAATTTTTTTATGGTTTATCGTATTCATTTTTTTGCTACCCAGTTTGCTTTACGTTTTTCTAAAAACGAAGACAGGCCTTCTTGGCCTTCGTCACTGACACGGATTGAAGCAATCAAATTGACGGTGTAGTCGCGCATAGATTGATCGATCTCACCAGGGCTCACTTGTTTAATCAGTTGTTTTGTTTTGGCCATGGCTTGCGGGCTATTTAATCGCAGGGTCTCGAGTAATACTTCGCCTTGTTTTACCAGTGCGTCTTCGTCGTTGACCACTTCATGAATTAAACCGAGCTGTGCGGCTTTGTTTGCATCAAACACCTCTGCGCTTAAAAAATAGCGGCGGGCGGCACGTTCACCTATGGCTGCAACCACAAAGGGGCTAATCACGGCGGGGCTTAAGCCAATTTTCACTTCGCTTAAACAAAAACGACTGCGTTGTGTGGCGATGGTCATATCGCAACAAGCGATTAAACCCACTGCGCCCCCGTAAGCGGCACCATTCACTAAAGCAAGGGTGGGTTTGCTTAGGTTGTTCAGTGTATGCATGAGCTCAGCCAGTTGTTGGGCATCTTCACGGTTTTCTTGTTCTGATAAAACCGCCATGCGCTTCATCCAGTTTAAGTCGGCACCGGCACTAAAGTGTTTACCATGGCTTTTTAGAACCACGATTCGTACAGCGTCGTTGGCTTCAATGCGATGCAAAGCACTAATGATTTTTGCAATGAGTACATCGTCAAATGCATTATGCACATCGGGACGATTTAAAATCAGTGTGGCGACGCCGTTTTCAATTTCGAGCAATAAATTAGAATCTGTCATGGTTACATCCTAAATATGCCAAATTTGGTTGCTTGCTGAGGTGCGTTAAGGGATGCACTGATGGCCAGGCCTAATACCTCACGGGTTTGCGCCGGATCAATTACGCCGTCATCCCAAAGACGGGCGGATGCGTAATACGGGTGACCTTCTTTTTCGTATTTTTCTAATAAGGGCTTTTTGAATGCCGCTTGTTCTTCATCACTAAAGGTTTCACCACGTTTTTCTTTTGCGCCTTTGGTGATGAGTGACATAACACCT
>JBNMQC010000042.1:0-16263 GCA_051277445.1 Bermanella sp.
AGAGCGCTCAAAACCCAGTGAAATTACCGATATCCTCAACCACTATTATTTTATTTTGCACCAAGCGGCGAAGATGTACCGAGGCTCTGTTGATAATTATATCGGTGACGGTGCCATGCTCACCTTTGGCGTACATAAAGAAGATAATAAACACAGCATTAATGCTATTTGCTCTGCACAAATATTTTTGCGCCTAACGGATTTAATGAACGCTCAACGAAAAGAAAAAGGGCTACCAAACTTGGACTTTAGGTTAGGCCTACATTGTGGAGACATGCTAGCAGGCACGATAGGCTCCAGTGAGCGCATGCAACTGACGATCACTGGCGATAGCGTCAACCTTGCCGCACGAATGTGTGAACAAGCGGATATCAATAAACTCATGATCAGTGACGATATTCTCAACCACCCTTCGACCCATGAACTGGTAGTGACAGAACCACCTAAGAAACTGCACATAAAGGGCAAAAGTGATCCGGTCAATGGACACAATGTTATTCGATTGGCACCCAAATTTAATCGACTTCTTATGCAGCAAGAAGCTGAAATGGAAGCCATGCAATATGAATAAACTGGTTACCGTTTTGTGCTGTCTGGCTCTCAGCGCTTGTGGCACATTAAGCCAACCTATCTGGTTTGAAAGTACCGATTCACTCATTGCAAACCATGAGTACCAGCGAGCCCTTGAACAAGCAAAAAACAGCGAAACCAAAGACTTAGAGCTGATCAAAGCAATTGAACGCCAAGCCAATATTTATCGCCGTAAACAGCTAAAACGCTTGCAAACCCACTTCATCAAAAAAGAGTGGGAACACGCAGAACAGCTTTTGTATTCATTACAACTGAGTCAGCCACCCCACCCTCAATTTAAACGAGCGGTATTGCAGTTAGAGAAGCTAAGGTCTCAAGAAAAGCTTGAGCTTGAAAGCAAGGTTGCGTTAGCCAAGGCACATCTACTCGAACAACAAACACAAGAACACATGTTTCAACGCAGAAACACGCAAATTTCTCGTTACTGGTGGCAATCACAGACGCCACTCGTCTCTGAAAAACATGCACTGGCAGATACTTTATTATCATTATCTATCGAAGCCATTCGCCAAGATAACTACAAACTTGCCCACACCACATTTTCTCAGGCTTTAGAATTTAATGATGAACTCAAGGATGATCCCATTCGCAGTCAAATTCGCTTAGGGTTAAAGCAACGGAATGCGGCCACCACTAGCCAAAGGCAAACCCATCTAATTAGCAAATTACGCGATGCTATGGAGGAGGAGAACTTTGAGCAAATCCTCACCATCTCTTCGGTTTTATCCAAGCCACCCTTCAACAGCAAAGCCGTTGATTCTGCTCTAAGTGACGCTCAAGCACTGTTGAAGGAAAATGCACAAGAGTTAGAGCAACAAGGTGATAGCATCTACCGCCAAGGCAGCATAGCGAGCGCCATTGAATTATGGCAACAAGCACAAGCCCTTGTGCCAAGCCTTCCGGGCTTACAAGACAAACTGATACGCGCACAAAAAGTGAAGCAAAAACTAGACCTATTACGCCAATCACAAAAACAAAACTGACCTAAATATTGGCGTATTCCTTCTACCTTACTAAACTGATTTGAGCCATGACCACGCGATAATCAGCTAATATAAAGGTATGGGGAATTTAAGGACAACACCATGATGGACTTCACGCTGGACCCTGCCAATATTCACGCTGATAAAGCCCCTGCCCTGAGGGCACTCATACAGAAACACTACCTTTGTGATGAGCAGGACTACGTACAAGAGTTATTGGATACCTTTCCAGAAACCCAAGACGAGAGCTTTACTCAAGCAGTATCCGATACCATTGATCTCATCCGCCAGCAAAATAGCCAGTCCATACTGCATCAGCTGCTTCAAGAATACGACCTAAGTACAGACGAAGGCATTACCCTAATGTGCCTAGCTGAAGCACTCATTCGCGTACCCGATACCGCTACCGCCAATGACTTGCTGATTGATAAGTTATCTCAACGGGGTTGGCAACATCACCTGAACAAAAGTGAATCGTTCTGGGTCAACGCTGCCAGCTGGGGCCTTGCGCTGAGCGGTAAAGTGCTTAAATCTAGCAACCCTCAGCCAAACGAAGCTATTACGGGCTTAGTGAACAAACTCACCATCAACATTACCCGTGAAGCCATTGGTCGCGCCATACGCATCATGGGAGAGCAGTTTATATTTGCTCAAAGCATTGAAGAGGCCATCGAAAATGGTAAGCACCTTGAATCAAAACAGCAGTGCTGTTCATTCGACATGCTGGGCGAGCAAGCATTAAGTGAGGCAGACGCACAGAAGTATTATGACGCCTACTCCCATGCCATAGATATTGTGGCTCAGGGCAATGAGCGCAAAGAACATCTCACCGATAATATTTCCATTAAATTATCGGCACTCCACCCAAGGTATGAGCCTAGCCAACAACACAAGGCCATGCCCATTATCATTGATCGTTTGCTGAATCTAGCTCGTAAAGCACGAGAAAAAAATGTTCCAATCACCATTGATGCTGAAGAGCAATATCGATTAGATATTTCATTACAAATCTTTGAAACGGTTTTAAGTCACCAAGACTTAGCCAACTGGGGCGAGTTTGGTATTGTTGTGCAAGCCTATGGCAAACGCGCGCTGAGTGTTCTGCATTGGGTTTATGCGCTTGCCAATAAATTGCAAATCACCATTCCTGTCCGTCTGGTGAAAGGCGCTTACTGGGATACTGAAATTAAATGGGCGCAACAATTGGGCTTGTCTGAATATCCCGTATTCACCCAGAAAGCCAGTACCGATTTAAACTATCTGGCCTGCACTCGTTTCTTATTGAATAACCACCAGAAATGGTTAAAGCCAAAATTTGCAACGCACAACGCTTGGACTGTCGAGTTCATTCTTAATTTACAGTCCGAGGTCCCATTTGAATTTCAGCGTCTTCAAGGCATGGGGGAAGCACTATACGACCGAGTCAATGAGCGCCACGGTATTGCTTGTCGAATTTATTCTCCAATAGGTCTTCACCATGAGTTATTGCCCTACTTGGTTCGCCGTTTAATTGAAAACGGCGCCAATAGCTCTTTCGTGTTTCAAGTTCATGACCCACAAATACCCATGCACAGTTTAACTGAGCACCCCGCTGATCATTTGATTCAATCGTCTATTATGAATCCCAATGTCCCCCTGCCGGGTGAAATCTTTGTGGATTATCGAAACAGCCATGGCATCGAACTGGAGCATGATAAGTTTTATCATCGCACCATGGATGCCGTCGTGCCTTTTTTCGAAGAACACTATGAAGCCAGTCCCATGATCCAGGGACAGGAGTTTAAACACACCCAGCCACGTGACTTACTCAGTCCAGTCGACAATCAGCGCATTGGTATCCTGTACCCCAGCGATGAAATTGCCATCAACGCTTGTTGCGACGTTTTAAGATCCGCTCCACCTGATTTCCCTGACTTAGAACTACTCACCAATAGTGTTGAGCGCATCGCCGATGCTCTGTATAAAAATAGACATGAATTGATTTTTTTATGCATGCAAGAAGCTGGTAAAACGTTACAAAACGCCCTTGATGAAGTGCGTGAAGCCATGGATTTTTGCCGATACTATGCCAGACAAGCCCAGAAGAATTTTGCTGACCCCGCAATTTTAGATTCGGTAACAGGCGAAGAAAACTTGCTGCAATATCGTCCAAGAGGCACCGTACTGTGCATCAGTCCTTGGAACTTTCCACTGGCGACCTTTGTTGGCCAAGTTTGTGCCGCACTTGCCTGTGGTAATCGTGTGGTGGCAAAACCTGCACAACAAACCAGTATCACCGCTCAGCGCGCTGTCGAAATCATGTACCAAGCGGGGATCAGTGAAGAGCAACTGATCTTTATGCCAGGAAGCGGAGAACAGATTTGCAAAGCACTGATCGAGCATCAACTTATCGATATGGTGTGCTTCACAGGCTCCACTCGTACCGCCAAAACCATTCAGCAATGGCTATTAAATGACTGTGAGAAATTCATACCACTTTTAGCCGAGACCGGCGGACAAAATGTTATGCTCGCCGACAGCACAGCGCTTATAGATCAACTCATTCCCGATGTCATTGATTCCGCTTTTGACACATCAGGGCAACGTTGCTCAGCATTACGGGTATTGTTTATTCAAAACGATATCAAAGATGTATTTTATCAGGCACTGCGTGGGCGTTTGGCGGTATTAAATATTGAATCCCCTTTTCTGCGGGACACGGACTTTGGACCAATCATTGACCAAGCTGCAAAACAATCACTAAAAGAACACATAAAATGGCTCGATGAACATGCCAAACTGATTGCAGAAGTACCTCTACCAGACCACTTACCCAGCGAGTTATATCTTGCGCCCTGTGCTTACGAAATAGAGGATTTTGCGCAGTTAACCCAAGAGCACTTCGGCCCTATACTGCACATTGTTCCATTTGATCATGATGACCTAGATGACAAAATCAAACAGATCAATAGTAGTGGTTACGGCTTAACCCTTGGCGTACATAGTCGCAACCAACGTTGGATAGATTACATCGTGCATCATGCGATTGTGGGGAATATTTATATCAATCGAAATATGATTGGCGCCAAGGTAGGCTCTCAACCTTTTGGTGGTCATGGCCTGTCTGGCACCGGGCCAAAAACCGGCGGCCCAAATTACGTCCATGCCTTTGTTAAGGAATACACCATCACCACCAATACGTCTGCATTTGGTGGCAACCAAGAACTTTTAAGCTAACACTAAAGCAAAAAAAAACGCCAAGATAATCGTCTTGGCGTTTTTTGTTTCAACACACGCTTGGTTTACTCAGCAACCAACTCCGTGGTTTTCGTTGCGTTCTCAATGAAGGCATACGTTTTATTTTGATACTGTTCTTCTTGCACTTTCTCATGCAAGTTCGTCAGGGTTTCCATTGGCGTTTCAACCACAATGGCATTTACTAACCAATCTGGTAAAGAACCACCTGGGTTAGCGTGCACTTGGTACACCACCTCAACTACGCCATTCGCTTGCGGAGTGAAGGTCCATGCACCATCAACGCTCGGCATGCGAACGAAATCGTCACTTACATCACCATAATCCGGCTCAGCTTTGATTGATGAGGTCACCACACCGTTCGCATCAGCCGTCATAATAGAGCGAATATACGTATCACGATTGGTTACAGGCCAAGGGGCTTCATTCACTGTATAAATCACGGTTTCTTCGTCACTAACGCGCTCTTTTACATCGAACACAATGACGTTGTGCATCCAGCTTGTGGCTTGCGGGTCGTCTTTTAACAAGGCAACAAACGCATTCACGCTGGCATTGATATGAGTAACGCCTTTAAACTCTTTAAGCTCAGAGCCCTCAACTTCACGGGTAAACACCTTGATGTCTTTGTCTTCATCATGGGCTTCTAACTGCCATGGGCTAACATCGGCAAGGCTCAGTTGGCTAAAAGACAGAATGGCAGCACTGGCCAGAATGGAAAACCGTTTCATTTATTATCCTCATTATTAACGGTAGATGGGTCACCCAGTATACCTGTCAGTGCGCACCCCACAATGACCAAAGGCGCACACTTGCCTGTCAATTGCGCCAATTTTACTTGCCATTACCACCTAAGCAATTCGGTGAATCCGGTGCGGCTACCGATGCATTCCAAGTATCAGGGCTAAAAGTGTGTAACGCCAAAGCATGTACAGACCCAGCTAACTCCTCAGCCAAAACCTTATAAACCGCCTGATGCTGCTTCACTTTATTTAAACCATCAAATTCATGGGTCACCAAAACCACTTTAAAATGGGTCTCTGAGTCTTTTGGCACATTGTGCATGTGGCTTTCATTTTCGATCTGTAAATGCATCGGTTTAAATGCTTGATCTAGTTTTAGTTGGATTTGCTGCTCAACCGTCATGGCTATCACCTTAAAATGAAACGTAAAAAATTATACCCATTACACCCAGTAAAAACCATGTATGGATATACAGATTCACATTGACGAAGGCTTTTTAGGCATGTATAAATTAGCCCAAATCAAGCAAGAGGTGACAGCATGAGCAAGGCGCAATCATTAATCGAACAGTTTTACCAAGAAGAACAAGAGCGCATTGCGCAAGAATCCACCTTCACCCCTGTTGATGTGAGTGTTAGCAGTGCTGATATGGCCATGATCAACACCATTTCTAAGCGCTTCAACAAAGACAAAAATCAATTGGTACGCGAAGCCTTGAGCCAAGCTATCTTGGATATGTTCAGTGCACTGGAGCCGGTTGAACGAAAGATGCTGGCCAAGGACGCTGATGAATTAGCCAACAGCATCGCGGCCGAAATCGCCGAAGAACAAGGCCTTGATAGCCTTGAAGTGACCGGCACCAACTGGGTTGCTCAAGACAAGCAATGCATCAAAGACGAACGCAAAGCCGAAAAAGAGCAGCAAAAACAGCAAGAAATGCTGGCCCAGCAAATTTTAGCTGAACAGCAAAACAGTCACTCGTCTGAAGACATGGCCCACGAAGACGACGCCGAACCAGAACAAGCTCAAATGGACGAATCCACCAATGAAGTGTCACCTGAAGACACGCCATTCGCTGAGCAAACCGCTGAAACGTCTGAAGAATCCGCGCCAAGTAACAACTCTATTTTTGCTTAACTCTTAAGCAAAACACTCAGATTGCCTTAGTTTTAAGGCAATCTGCTTATTCCCTTCCCCCACTTGCCATAACCCCGTAAAATACCCGGCCTTCTGTTGTTTACATATTTATAGGATTCATCATGGCTATCCAGTGGTTTCCCGGTCACATGCACCGAGCACGCAAGCAAATTACTGAGATGATGCCGCAAATCGATCTTGTCATTGAAGTATTGGATGCCCGCTTACCCTACTCCAGTGAGAACCCTCTAGTGCCTGAATTACGTTCAGGTAAAGCCTGCTTAAAGCTGCTCAACAAGTCCGATCTTGCAGACCCTGAGCATACAAAAAAATGGCTTGAGTACTTCAACAGCCTGCCCAATACTCGCGCGATGGCGCTCACGGGCTTAGACAAAAAACAAGTTAAAGCCATTACCCAGTACTGTTTAAGCATGCTGCCAGAGCGACAAGAGAAAAAACAATCCATTCGTACCATGATCATGGGCATACCCAATGTCGGTAAATCCACGTTAATTAACACCTTAGCTGGGCGCACGGTTGCCAAAGCGGGGAACTTGCCAGCTCTGACTCGCCATCCTCAGCAAATTAAAATCAACGACGGCATCGTCCTGTCTGATACGCCAGGGATTTTGTGGCCAAAAATCCACAACATCAGTAGCGGTTTTCGTTTAGCCGCCAGCGGCGCGGTGCGTGACACAGCACTGGATTACTTTGAAGTAGCCGAATTTACCGGCAACATGATGCTTCAGCTTTACCCGCAAACCATTCGTGAGCGCTATAAATTCTCTGAGCTGCCAAAAACAGGCGAAGAGTTAATTGAAGGTATTGGCCGTAAACGAGGCTGCTTACGCTCTGGGGGCATCGTCGATATGCATAAAGCCGCTGAGATCCTGATTCACGAATTGCGTTCCGGCAAGCTAGGTAAACTCACCTATGAAACACCGCAAATGATGTTGGACGAAGAAGAAGCCTTGCGTGTTGAGGCACTCAGAAAAGCCGAAGAAGCCGAAGCAAAGAAGCTGGCGGCCAAAAAAGGTACCCGTCAACAAAAACCTGAAGAGCCTGAGGCCTAGTATAGATTCCCATCTAGGTAATAAAGATTAATACGTCACAAACAAAAAAAGCCGCTAAGCGGCTTTTTTTACATCTCGTTTTTCTCGGTTATCATTGCGTTTTTATGGCATCACGTAACTGAGTAAAGATATCCCACTTGGCGTCTTCTTCTGCGACGATTTCAATAGGATATAAACCCGTATCCGTTGGAATCGTATTAAGATCAGACTGCAATTGAGTGGTGTCTTTTGCGTATAAAATCCACTGATTCACACCCTGACACATGATCACCATCACCACCAAAGCATGGGCGTCTTGCTCTACTGCACTCATCAGCTTTTGATTAAAGTCATCAATAAACACTAGCTCTTTGTTGCTAGGGTAACCGGTTCCAGGGTCAACATCCGCAGCATTCCAAGAAATCTGCACACACTGATCGAATTCACCACACGCGAGTTCAGCATCCAGTTCATCGCGGTAGCGAATGGTAATGGGCTCATCATTCAGCGTGCCATCTGCCAGCACCCAACGGTTTGAAAACGCCATATGCCTTCCCTGCTTTTATTCTTTGGTACGCTTAAAGCTAGCAGAATATAAGTAAAATGCACAAGAACACCTGTTTTTATGGCTATTTATTTCCAAACTCTAGCGCATGGGAATCTTCAAAAAACGTCGGCCTTGTTCATCCGGCTCAGGCAAATGCCCCGCGCGCACATTCACCTGTAAACTTGGCAAGATTAAGCGGGGGGCATCTAGATTCACATCACGGGCCTGTCGCTTCTCAACAAAAGCCGCCTCGCTGGTATCTTGAGAAACATGAATATTGCTTTGTTTTTGTTCAGCAACCGTCACCACTGAGCGAACATCTCGACTTTCAGGCGGGTAGTCATGGCACATGTGTAACTGGGTATCATCCCCTAAGGCATAAATCGATTGTATGGACTGATAAAGCGCTTTCGCATCACCACCAGGAAAGTCACAACGAGCCGTGCCAATATCAGGCATAAACAAGGTATCGCCCACAAACACATGCACCGCTTCGTTCGGCGCGCGCACCACATAGCTTAAGCAAGCAGGGGTATGGCCTGG
The DNA here is from genome assembly GCA_051277445.1 of Bermanella sp. Taxonomy (GTDB): domain Bacteria; phylum Pseudomonadota; class Gammaproteobacteria; order Pseudomonadales; family Oceanobacteraceae; genus Bermanella. The sequence goes on from JBNMQC010000042.1 coordinate 8,832, forward strand.
TGTGGCTAGGGCTTGAATATGAATATCACCCAGTTCAAGGTCGTCACCTGCGGATAACAGGCCATCAAATAACGCTTCTTGCTGGCTATTTAGACCAAATACCTGATCAAAATGCGCCTGAACAACCGACACCTGATCGCCAATCAAAATACGACCACCCAGTTGTTGCTTCATGTACTGAGCAGCCGTTAAGTGGTCTGCATGCACATGGGTTTCTAGAATGAATTGAACCTGCAGCCCAAGACTGTTCACTCGCGCAATGACTTCGTCAGCGAAACTAAAACTGGTCTTACCTGAGTTCGCTTTATAATCCATCACAGGGTCGATCACCGCAGCGTGCAGTGTGGTTTCATCGTACAAAATATGACAAAAGGTCTGTGTATCTTGATGATAAAAGCTCTCAATTTGCATGCTCTACCCTTATTAAGTGAAATAATACGACTACATTAGCAAAATCTAATTTAGCTTTCATTAAATATTGTGTTAAATTTAGAATAGCTCAACCACACTCGAGGAAGCCATGGAAACATTCCCCATAGCTCAAGAAATGAAGGCACACGCCAGTGAAGCCTCACAGCTACTCAAAGCCCTTGCCAACGAAAATCGCCTAATGATTTTATGTTCATTAGCCCAAGGTGAGATGAACGTTAGCCAACTAAACGATCGCTTAGAGCTAAGCCAATCCGCTTTGAGCCAGCATTTAGCATGGCTGCGTCGTGAAGACTTAGTTAATACGCGTCGCGATGCGCAAACGATTTATTACTCACTGCAAGGCACAAAAGCCAAAGAAGTCATTGAAGTACTCCAAACCATTTACTGTGCTGACCTAGCTAAATAAAAGTGAAATAACCATGCCTAACTGGCTTTTCCCATGGCGTCATGGTCATTGGCAACTTTCCAGCGATGTCATTGCTGGTTTAGTCGTGGCCATCCTTATTATTCCCCAAGCCATCGGTTATGGTCTTTTAGCTAACTTACCTCCCTCTGTGGCACTGGCCAGCTGTATCTTTCCCCTTATGGCCTACACCCTATTTGGCCGCAGCCACGCTTTAGCCATTGGTCCTGTTGCCATTATTAGCCTCATGGTGGCCCAATCCTTACAAGGCATCGGGCAAAGCGAGCTTTTAGGCGCCGCACAACTTTTAGCGCTTCAAGTCGCCTTAATACTGGCAGCCATGCGCATCGTTAACCTTGGTCACCTTGTTAACTTTATTGGCCACCCTGTCATCCAAGGGTTTACCACTGCGGCCGCTGTGCTCATCATCAGTAAACAAATCCCTCTTGTTTTAGGCGATGATGTCTTTACACAGGGCGCACTGGATCTAGAAACCGGTTTACTGGCTACCACGTGCTTGTTGGTGTTGCTCGTATTTCGAACGATTCCACAAAAATTCATCAGTAAACTTGGGCCGCTTTGCGCCGTCATTATTGGCGGGGTTGCGGTTTATTACCTACCAAAAAGCTTTGCCACCATTGAGCTTGGTAGCCAATCCAGCCCACACCAAGGGATCATTCACCTTTCATTTGATTTGCCATGGCATTTATTTGAAACACTGCTGCCTAGCGCATTTCTCATTGCATTAATTGGTTTTCTAGAGAGCACGTCTGTTGCGAAAACCCTAGCCAAAACCCGCAAAGAAAGCATCCACGTCAATCAAGAATTAGTGGGCATATCCAGTGCGAATCTTGCGGCCAGTTTGTTTGGTGGCTACCCAGTGGCCGGTGGCTTTGGGCGCTCAATGGTGAATCACCAAGCGGGCTCAAGCAGTCCGCTGGCTGGTCTATTTACCGCCCTTTTTGTCATGGTGTTCTTGATTTTTGCGTTAGACCTAATTGCGTATATTCCGCTCGCCGCCTTAGGTGCCATTGTTATCCTAGCGGTTTGGTCATTAATCGATATCAACCCCTTGATTCGGAACTGGCACGTGCACCCAAAAGAAAACAGTATCTGGGTTGTCACATTTATATGCGTTCTTTGGCAAGGGGTAGAAATAGGTATTGTGGCGGGTGTTGCCTTGTCTGTGATCTTTTTAATTCGAAGTGCCGCCAAGCCTCACATTGCCATCATTGGGCGCATTCCTGGTTCAGCCCATTTTCGGAATATCAAACGCCACAAGGTCCTAACCGATGACAACCTCTTAGCCATTCGCATTGATGAAGGGCTGCACTTTGCCAACATTGAGACCATCAACGCATTCATTGAAAAGGCTGTAATGCAATTTCCCAAGGCTCAAAATTTATTGATTGTGTGCTCGGCAGTCAACATTGTAGACAGCGACGGACTGGATCTACTGCAAAATTGGAATGAAAAGCTTCAAGCACAAGGCAAACAGCTGCACCTCGCAGAGGTCAAAGGACCCATTATGGACGATCTCATCAAACGGGGATTCATTGACGCTCTGTCCCCTGGCATGGTTTTCCTGAGTACCAATCAAGCATTCGATGCCCTTTCGCAACCTTCCGATGAAACCTATATAATCTAGTTTTTTTCAATAAGGCCTAAGCCATGCAGTATCTTGTGATTATCGCCATTGCTATCTTAATCGCTCTCGGTGCAACCGCCGCTTACTACGTGCTGAAACTGCGTAAAGTTAAGCAAGAGCAAGCCAAGCAAATTCAACGCAATAAAGCCGCTTGGCAAAAGCACCGTGACGAATTAGCCGCCGACCTTCGCTTCATTGCAAACTCAATGCTGCAAGGCCAATGCGAAATCACTGAAGGTTGCCTGCGTATTAAAGTACTAATGGATCGATTAGATGATGAGCTCCAACACAAGCCAGAGTTTAAGACCATTCAAACTCACTTTGCGCAAACCATATCCATGCCCACCCATGAGGCTTATAAAGCCTTGAGCCGCCAAGAGCAGTTCAAACAAGACAAGCAACGCTTTGCCCTAGAAGACGCAAACAGAGAGCAAGTCCTCATTGAAGTGAAAACCCTCAGTGAATACAAATTCGATATTTTGCAGCCAAATTAATCTGTTCTTCTAAATAGGCTTTGGTAAACTGTTAAGTAGATCACATTTACCAAGGCTCCCCCTATGAATAAAACCTTATTAGGTTTGTGCGCTTTTACATTACTGTCAGCCTGCTCTGGGCCTGCTATTAAAGATACCGCTCTGATTCAACAAGCCGCATTGAGCCAAGCTCAAACCAGCGAACAAGACCCAAGCCAAGCGATTGAAGTTAGCCGTAATTTACAAATCAATGCGCAGCAAGAAGACTTATATCTTTTCAGCCCAAGCTATATGGCACAAGCCGAAAAAGAAATGGCAAAAGCCGAAGACGCTCTAAAACAAAACAAACCCGCCAGCGAGATCATCACTCATAGTTTAACGGCTCAAGCCTTATTTGAACGAGGTTTAGCCAATAAAGCACTCGTTACAAGCCAATTAAAACCGAGCTTTGACGGCATAGAGATGCTCAAAGAGATCAATGCTCACGTTTTAGTAAAAGACGATTTTGAAGACATCCAAGACGACATCAGAGACTTAATCCTACTGATTGAGCAAGGCAAAACCAACGACGCCACTAAAGATCAAAAAGACGTGTTGGCCGACATCACCGAACTTGAAATTGAAACCCTTAAAGTTGCCCACTTAACCCCGGCTGAAAATGCCCTCGAAAAAGCAGAAGACGCTGATGCAGAAGATTTTGCAGCTAAAACCTATGAGATTGCTGAAAAAGCCGTTGAAAAGTTAGAGCAAATCATTGAGCGCCAATACAAAGACCGTCAATTAATCGCAGACAGCGCCAAAGCCACGACTCGCTTAGCCCAACATGCTGAAGTGGTCGCCAAAGCGGCGAAACCATTATTAAAACTCAACAACGAACAAGCTGAGCAACATATTTTATATGTAGAGTCATTGCTAGACCGTGTCACACAAGCGTTAAGCCACGAAAGCATCAACCATATGCCTCTAAACAACCAGTCAATTGCCTTGGCACAAGCGGTTGAAATACTGACTAAACAAGCTCAAGCCAAACAAGCCAGCGCCCAGTGGGAACAAGAGAAGTTAACCCTTGGAGCCACCATTAGCGAACTTAAACAGCAAGCCGAGCAAGCCATTACCCATGCGGACTCAACTGTTGAAGCTAAAATCGAACCACCAGTCGTAGGGGATACTGGCGACTCTAAAACCTCAACTCCCCTCACACCGGCAACTGAACCTGCTGCTGACTCAAATCTTGGGCCTGAAACCACCGCCCCTGATGCCAGCACAGATAAACCGACCGAGCCTGAAACCACTGAAAGCGCAGCTGACTTAGCAACAGAAGTCACAACACAAGAGGTTGTCGAAGCAGCACCTGAATCTCAGCCATCAAGCGCACCACAGGTTGAAGCTGAAGAAACCGTTTCTGCTAAATCCGCTGAATCAAGTCAATCCAGTGAACAAATCAAGCCAGTAAAGCAAGACCCACAAGCGCCTATATCAGAAGAAACAACCGCAGCACCTTAGGTTTACAAAACCGCTAACACACCCACAATATTATTAAAAAGGCCCGTATAATAGCGGGCCTTTTTGTTTGAGTTTGAGTTTTAATTTTGACTTGTATTGCCTTATTTGACTCTGGCGTTGGTGGCCTCAGTATTCTTCCTGCCCTGGAAAACGTTATCCCACACGCGGATATCGTTTACCTCGCCGACCATGCCCATTCACCCTATGGCAGCAAAGACGCCCAATGGCTGAACAGTCGAATGGCGGAGCTAGTGACTCAAATAGAAAAGCAGCACCAGCCAGATATCATCATCATTGCCTGCAACACTGCCAGTACCCTATGTTTAGATAACCTGCGAGCACTGACTCAAACGCCTATCGTTGGCGTTGTACCTGCAATAAAAACAGCGGCCCAATTAAGCGAAAGAAAATTCATCGGCATATTGGCAACCCCAGTCACGGTTGCAGGGGAATATTTACAAGCGCTGATTAATGAATTTGCAAGCACATGCCGTGTGACCAAAGTAGGGTCAACGGAGCTAGTGACAATGGCCGAACGCAAATTGTGTAATAGCGCCATCGATACAGTGAAATTACAAACCCTAGTAGCGCCCTTCGTGACGTCGCAATGCGATGTGGTTGTGCTCGGTTGCACCCACTTCCCTCACCTTTTAACTGAACTCAAGCAATGTGCGCCACACATACAATGGATAGACTCAGCAAACGCCATCGCTAAACGCTGCGAGCATTTATTAGCAGCGCTTCCTACAAAATCGGATGCCCCGCACCAAGCGAATAATCACCTGACCAAGCAAGCTTATTTTTACTCAACGGGCCTTATTGATGCTCAGCTCACACAGACACTGTATAACATGGGGTTCCATCAAATAAACAGTAAGGCCATTCCATAGCGCTGAGTTTGGTTTACACTCAATGGCTATAAAGCTTTTCACACCCAAACCAATGAACACAAACGTGGAACAAACACGGGGCACACATGAAACAGATTACGCACGACATCCTCAGCTTCTGGTTTGGTGCATGGCCATATAATGAGCAAGTGGCAAAAGAGCAAGCTAGCCTTTGGTTTGAGAGCAGTGAAGCCCTAGATCAAGCAATTCACCAACAGTTTGGCAAAGCCATACGTGCAGCCCTCAATCATGAATTTGAATGCGATACCTTAGAAGACAAAGTCGCCTGCATCCTCTTACTTGATCAATTTACTCGTAATATTTACCGCGGCCAAGATCAGGCCTTCAGTGGTGACCTGCAATCCCTTAACCTTTGCTTAAACCTTATCGAAACCAAGCAACACACCAAAGTGCCGCTTCATGTTGCCGTATTTATTTGCATGCCCTTACAGCACAGCGAAGATGCAAACATTCATGAGCAATCCATCCAGGTATTTTCAGAGTTGGTCGAAATACACGGTGAAGCAGCGAGCAGTTTTTTAGAATTTGCGAAAAAGCATAAAGCGATTATTGATGAATTCTCTCGCTATCCTCACCGCAATCAAGCCCTGGGCAGATGCTCAACACCGGCCGAGCAAGACTATCTCGATAACAACGGCATGAGATTTGGTCAATAACCACGACCAAACTAATACCATCGTCTTACTATAAAAACTTAAAAGGGGTTTCACCCTCACTCAGCGATGCATTGATCGAAGAATCTCACACAAATCATGACAGCCACGACAATGCTGGTTAAAATGCCTGCCAAATAAAAATAATCATAGAGTTATCCATGGACGTATTCACCTCACTCAAAACCTATGCATGGGTTTTCATTAGTTGCACATTTCTTTCTTATAACACTCATGCTGGCTATTTTGGCGCAGCCCATAGTTTTAACAGCTCCGCCAGTTTCGACCAACAAGACGATGGTTTTCGTGTGGACTTTGGTAGCCATGTCACACCTTGGCTGGACCTTGAGTGGAACTATATTGATTACGGTTATTCCCGCTACGATGATCCTACCTTTAAAGAAGGCGATCCTGATGAAGAGGATGATAATGGCCGCTTTGAAAACACCGGCTATGGCGAGCAGTCTGTTAACGAACAAGTGGCTCGCTTTGAAGGCCTAGCGAATATCCGCACGCAAGGCCTAGCGGCCGGTTTAAAATTCAAAAAGTCCGTTAATAACTGGATGCAGGTTTACGCAAGAGTGAGCTTTATGGCGTGGCAATCAGAGAGCATCAGCATGACGGTGTTTGCGCCACGCCCAGCGTTTGATTCTGACGGTAACGAACTGCCAGATGGCTCCACTGATACACCTAATAATTTAAACGACTGCGGCACACTTGAGTTTTGTCGAGTAGAAGATAGCAACAATCCAAAGACCACATGGGCGGTGGATTTTTGGTATGGCTACGGCGCCATATTCAAACCTTTTGATTGGTTAGCCCTTCGTACTGAGTACTCCATTGTAACCTTAAACGCAGAAGCCTTTCCTAGAGGTAAACTTGAAGCCTTCTCAACCGGCTTAGAGATTCACTTTTAATTAAAACGGTAAGAGTAAAATGTACCCAGACTTGTTACTCAAATAGTTACTATGCGTAACAAGTCTAAAATATGAGCCCTTGCTCATAGCCCGTTCTGATGAAAAAAACCTAGCCCGTACCTGCCATATTTAGACAAATATTGTAAGTGGCACATTATGTGCATTTTTATAATCAGGACAGAGATCCCATTTAAAATAACAATAACAAAAGAAAGGATCAGTACGGTGACATCCGACTGCATATCTGTATCACTTATTAACCCAGTTATCAGCCATGTTAAATCTCTTGGATTCGACACGGCCAGCGCAGTAGCCCAGGCAGGGATCAATCCTGACTTGCTGTTGGACCCTGATAACCGCATTACCGTTGCTAAGGTTGATGCCCTTTTCCAAGCTTTGGTTAAGGTCAGCGGCAAGAGCGACTTAGGGTTAAGCGCTGGTGCCAGCCTTGAAGCTCGTTCCTACAATTTATTGCAGCACTTGCTTTTATGC
>JBNMQC010000043.1:0-16180 GCA_051277445.1 Bermanella sp.
CCAGAGCTTTTTCAAGTCTGGGCTTTTTTGATGGCTTACGATTGGTTGAAAGCCTGATCTTGGATATGAGTTAAACAATCTAACTCTGTATCAAACTTGCTAAATGACTTTAGCGAATATGGTGGAGACGGCGGGCGAACCCGGAACCTGTATTAGGGCCAACACGCTCAAACTTTAGATACAAAAAAGCCCAGAGCTTTTTCAAGTCTGGGCTTTTTTGATGGCTTACGATTGGTTGAAAGCCTGATCTTGGATATGAGTTAAACAATCTAACTCTGTATCAAACTTGCTAAATGACTTTAGCGAATTTGGTGGAGACGGCGGGGTTCGAACCCGCGTCCGCCAACACTCCCCTCTCGGTTCTACATGTTTATTCTTTCTACTAGTTTAGCCCATCACCGCCCGAAAGACAGGGTGCTTAGGGTGAGCCTAATACTATTTAGCAGTTTGGCCTTAGGCGAGCCTCCCGTGCGAGCTTATTCTGCGATGCTCTCGTTGTCTGTTTATAAGCATCCAGACGCGGAGATTAGCGGCAATTAAGCCGCTAGTGCGTAGTTTTCGTCGTTTGCGACTATTAAAATGTACAACGGGGATTTAGGTGATCGTTATACCCTCACCACATGCACCTAAAGCTTCATCATCGGCGTCGAATCCAAAATCGTCCCCAAAAGCTTTTTGGTTAAGCCTAATTGTATGCCTCATATTTGGCGAATACAAGATAAGAGCCTGAATCTACAAACTTTTCTGTCATCAGGCTGGGGGTTGCCATACTTTGATAGTTTGAATGTTTATTCGGTATAAGTAGGGCCGTTGGGCCTCATCTTAGTGATTTAGGTTATAAAAACTGCACTTTTCAGTGTTGTTCTTCACAAATGACCCGCCCATTGATTTTTTTACAAAAAAAATACTGATTTACGACGGAGGCTTCTATAGAATGCCGCCTTTTTATTTGACTGGCTGGTCAGGTAATTTCGAATCACTCACGTATTTTGGTGACATTATGCAATTTACTCGTACTTTAGGGCGTGCATTACCTTTAGTAATGGCGACAGCGGTAACATCCGGTGTGGCTTTCGCTGCAGATCAAAGTGATCTGGAGAATAGAGTTGAAGCGTTAGAAAAAGTTCAAATCACGGGTAGCTATCGTTTGAACTACACCGTGCAAGATTGGAATGAGCGTCAAGAAGACCGTGGCGGTGATTTCCGCTTTAATCAGTTAAACCTAGGTGTGGAAACTGAAAAAAATGGTGTGCGCTTGTCTGCTCAGTACCGTATGTATGACAACAGCAACCCTTCTATGATTCACCACTTGTATTTTGCGACAGATATCGATGATCAGTCTGAAATCCAAGTAGGTATCACTAAAGTCCCATTCGGTATCCAACCGTATGAGTCTCATAATGACTGGGGTGATAATGCCTTATTCATGGGATTCAATGATGACTATGACACGGGCATTAAGTACATCACTCAACGTGGCCCGTTGAATGTGCAAGTGGCTTACTTCTCAAATGGTGATACAAAGCCGACGGATGCGGAGCGTTTTTCTGCTGACCTAGTGAGTTCTGCCGGTCAAGCCAATGAGGAAGCTCATCAGTTAAATTTCCACACTAGCTATAAAGTAGGTGGCAGTGAGTTTGGTGCCTCGACTCAGTTCACAGGTTTGTATAACTCTGAAACCAAGCAAATGGGTGATGCCTGGGCAGCGGCTGTTTTCTTAAACGGAAAGTACGATGCGTTAGGCGTTCAGTTGCAAGCGGGTCGTTATGAGTTTAATCCTGAAAACCCAGATGGCGTGAGCGAAGACTCCGTGCAAATGGGTGCTTTTGGCGCAACCTATCAAGTGGCATCAAAAGCGAATATGTATGTGGCTAACTTCCATTATGACCTGCCATTTAAAGGCGGCATTCTTGAGTTAGTACGTGTTTACACTGACTACAACCTGATCGACAAAGATGAGTCTAGCTTTAAAGACTCTCAAATCCACACTGTGGGCGCGATGTTTGTAACTGGTGACTTGTATACCTTTGTTGACCTTACATCAGGCAAAAATGCATTATTTGTTGGCGGCGGCGATTATGAAAATGCCCTTGCTGCTGGTGATGGCGAAGATAAATGGAATCGTTTCCTAAACATTCAGTTTGGTTACTACTTCTAATAACGAAAAAGCCCAAACATCATTTGATGTTTGGGCTTTTTTTTAATGATAAAACAAGTTAGGCAAGGGTATTAAAGAAAGGGCAATCTAACGTACGTTGTGTTTCATAATGCGTTCTTTTTGTTTGTTCCAATCTTTTTGTTTGTCAGATTCACGCTTGTCGTGAGCCTGCTTACCTTTACCCAGTGCAATTTTGCATTTTACATAGGGGCCCTTCCAGTACATTTCTAAGGCAACCAGTGTGTAGCCTTTAGCATTTGCAGCCATTTCGAACTTATCGATCTCTTTGCGTTTAAGCAGAAGCTTTCGATTTCGTCTTGGGTCGCAAATAACATGTGTACTGGCGGTATTAAGTGGCGTGATGTTCGCACCGTGAAGCCAAGCTTCACCTTGGTGAATGACCACGAAAGCATCCACAAGCTGGGCTTTGCCCGCTCGGATACTTTTCACTTCCCAACCTAATAATGCAACGCCGCATTCGGTTTTATCATCAAGCATGTAGTCGTGACGCGCACGTCTATTTTCGCAAATGCTTGAACCGCTGTTTTTGGATTTTTTATTACTCTTAGCCATGGCAGCGATTATAGGGGCGAATTCGCCAAAAAGATACGCGATAAATAAGGGTTTAAGCGGGTTTTTTTATGGTGAATTGAGCCATTTAAAACCTTACTGCTAGATTCCCTTGAGATAGCACTGAAAATTACACACAATAACAGCAACGTTTTTATACACAGGAAGACACATGGCTGAGCAAAAGAGCATTCATGGTTTATGGCGTAGCCGCTGGCTATTTATTTTAGCCGCGACTGGTTCGGCGGTTGGCTTGGGTAATATTTGGAAATTTCCCTATATTACAGGCGAAAATGGCGGCGGTGCATTCGTACTGGTCTATTTGGCGTGTATTTGTGTCATAGGTATTCCGGTGATGATTGCTGAGGTAACCCTGGGTCGTCTTGGCCGACAAAGCCCGATCAACACCATGCACGCATTGGTGAAGGATCAAGGTACGGCTAAGTTTTGGGGCGGTATTGGTTGGATGGGGGCTGTATCGGGCTTTTTAATCCTTTCTTTCTACTCGGTTATTGCTGGCTGGTCTTTGGCTTATATTTTCCGCATGGCCGGTGGCGCATTTGACGGTGCGACGGCTGAAAGTGTGGGCACCATCTTTGGTGATCTATTAAGTAATCCAGAAGCATTGCTAGGCTGGCATACCATTTTTATGGTTTTAACCATTGGTATTGTGGCGCGTGGTGTGAATAAAGGGTTAGAGCGTTCTATCAGTATCTTGATGCCGATGTTGTTCTTAATCTTGGTTATTCTATTGGGCTACTCCATGAGCACTGAAGGGTTTGGTGCGGGCTTTGATTTCTTATTTAGCTTTGATTTTTCTAAAATCACCGCCGAAAGTATCGTTGTAGCCTTAGGTCACGCCTTTTTCACGCTAAGCCTAGGCATGGGTGCGATCATGGCTTATGGCGCCTATATGCCGAAGAATTCTTCAATTGGTAAGACGGTTTTAACCGTTGCTTTCCTTGATACCTTAATCGCTTTAGTGGCGGGCTTGGTTATCTTCCCAATCGTATTCAGTAATGGTCTTGAAGCGGGCGCAGGTCCAGGCTTGTTATTCCAAACGCTACCGTTAGCGTTCTCTCAAATGCCAGCTGGTACCGTATTTGGCACCATGTTCTTCCTATTGGTGGCGTTCGCAGCTCTAAGTTCCGCTATTTCTTTGGGTGAGCCGGTTGTGGCTTGGGCCGTTGAAAGCAAAGGTATGAGCCGTGTTGCGGCTGCCACTTGGATTGGTATCGTTATTTGGTTATTGGGCGTCGGCACCATTTTGTCATTCAACTTGTGGGCGGACTTCAAAATCTTTGGCCGCACCATTTTTGATAATTTGGACTTCCTAACCGCGAACATCATGCTACCGCTAGGTGGATTGCTTATCGCTGTCTTTGTGGGTTGGGTCATGCATAAGCAAGATGTTGAAGACGAACTGAACATGGAAACCACCTTCATGTACAATGTGTGGCGTTTCCTAGTGAAGTTTATTGCGCCGGTAGCCGTTGCTATCGTACTGATAAACGGTTTGATCTAATTTAAGGTAGTTTATGGCCCACATTGAACGTTCAGCGCTGGTTATGCACAGCGCTGAGCGCATGTTTGCATTAGTATGTGATGTGCAATCGTACCCGCAGTTCTTACCGTGGTGTGTGGGCGCCCATGTGGCGTCAGAGACAGACTCTGAATTAATTGCGGGCATGACCATCAAAAAAGGCGGTATCGAGCAAACGTTTACCACGCGTAACGTCAAGCAGGCCCCTGACTGGATGACACTCGAACTAGTGGATGGGCCTTTCGCAAAACTCAATGGTAAGTTTACCTTTCAGCCTCTTAATGAAGAGGCGTGCAAGGTGATATTAGAATTGGACTTTGAGGTAGCAGGTAAAATATTATCCATGACCCTAAGTCCAATTTTCAAGCAAGCCGCGAATACCATGGTAGATGCATTCGTGCAGCGTGCTGATGCAGTATATGGAGCCTAGTATGGCGCAAATACAAGTTGAAGTTGCCTATGCAACCCCACAAAAACAGCGCATTATTGCCTTAGATGTGGAAGAAGGGTGTACCGTTTTACAAGCGGCTGAGCAATCAGGTATCTGTGATGTATTCCCTGAAATCAATTTAGCCGAAGCCAAAATGGGAATTTTTGGTAAAGCGGTGCGTAATCCAAGCGAAGAGCCGTTAAAATCGGCCGACCGTGTGGAAATCTATCGCCCACTGATCATTGACCCTAAAGTGGCCCGAGCAAACCGAGCGGCTAAGGCGGCGAAAAAGGCATAATTTGCACACTACCAGTTAGACAATAAAAAAGGCCCATGAGGGCCTTTTTTATTGTCTTCTGTTTATGGTTGGGGTTAATCACCAAACACGGTTACCGGTTTATCATCGGCTTTTTGCAGCTCAGGATCGGTGGATTCTGGCAATTCACCTTCAAAGTAGCTGTAGTTTTGTGCTTGGTCAAAGTGCACTCGAATGTGGTAACTCTTCACTTCGTCTTCGCGACGCTCTGTGCGATAGGTGTAATCCCAAAAGCGCGTAGTGAAGGTGTCTTTGAGCACTGGATTGCCCATAATATAAGCCACTTGGCCTTTATTCATGCCGGGTTTAAGCTTATCAAGCATGTCTTGAGTGACAATATTGCCCTGTTGAACATTGAGTTTATACACCTGCATTGAGCAAGCGCTTAAGAATATTAAAACTGTGGCTGTGATAATAAATCGAAACATGTAGAATAACCGTCACTTAAAATTTGATTGCATAATACCTGAAGTTGCGTTGCTCGCAACGACCAAAGAGCATACCCCATGGCAGATGAAAACTTAGAATTACGCAAAGCAGGTCTTAAAGTGACACTGCCTCGAGTAAAAATACTGCAAATACTTGAAGCAGCGTCCGAACCGCACATGAGCGCGGAAGATGTGTACAAGGCATTGATGGATGCCGATGAAGAAGTGGGTCTTGCCACGGTTTATCGTGTATTGACTCAGTTTGAAAGCGCAGGTTTAGTAGAGCGCCACAACTTTGATGGCGGCCACAGCGTGTTTGAACTTGATCGTGGCGATCACCATGACCACATGGTATGTGTCAAAACCGGCCAAGTGATTGAGTTCGTAAACGAAGAAATTGAAAAGCTTCAGCACCAGATCGCTGAAGAATATGGTTATGAATTGGTTGAACACAATCTAGTATTGTATGTAAAACCAAAGGGCGAAAAGTAACCCTTAATGAATCATAAAAAAAGCCAGCTAAGCTGGCTTTTTTTATGTCTGTTGTGTGTTGAAGGTAATGCCTGCCTAACCCCATCCTTGGGGTATCGACAGGCTTGGCAGCTGGGGTTGCCATGTTCCCATCCTTGGGTCTCCGTCCACACAGAGTCGGTTGAGGCGGCTAGGCTTGCGCCGCCATGAGCATATCTTTGGCATGGGCCAATGTTAGGTCGCTGATTTCAAGCCCTCCCATCATGCGCGCCAGTTCTTGCTGTCTTTGATCTTTATCGAGTTTACGAATTTGGGTGCGTGTTTGCTGTTTGCCGCTTAGCTTGTTAACCAATAAATGCTGATGGGCAAGGGCCGCCACCTGAGGTTGGTGGGTCACGCTAATCACTTGTTTGTGCGAACCGAGCTCTTTCAGTAAACGGCCCATGCGCTCGGCCGTTGCGCCGCCTACACCCACGTCTATCTCATCAAATATTAAGGTGTCAGGACCTTGTTGAATCAAAATCTGAAGCGCTAAGCTAATACGAGACAGTTCACCACCGGATGCCACTTTCTGTAGTGGTTGCAACGCTTGGCCGGGGTTAAAGCTCACAAGCAGCTGAATGTTATCCACACCATGCTTGGTGGCTTTATGGATCGGCTGGGTATCAATTTCAAACTGTATTTGCGCTTTATCCAGAGCCAGTTGCTTAAGTTGTTTAAGCAAGGCGGTTCTGAGCTTTTCACCGGCTTTATTACGAGCACTGCTCAATGCGTTGCTGTGCCCTGCAAAGGTTTGCTCGGCTTGCTCAAGGGCAATGATCAATTCATCCAGTGACTGGTCTTGGCCCTTAAGCTGGCCTAGTTCTTCGGCCAGCTTAAGATGTAAGTCCATGAGCTCTTCAGGGCGCACTTTGTGTTTACGGGCCAGTTCATAAATGGCATTTAAGCGCTCTTCAACATCTTGCAGGCGTTGAGGGTTGATCTCAAAGTTGTCGATGTAACTGCCTAGCTCATGGGTGGCTTCTGCCATAACCACATAAGCTTGATTCAATAGATCATGGGCACTGGCCAGGGCAGGGCTGCTATCAATCAGAGGGTCGAGTTTTTGCAGGGCTCTTTGAATAGCCTGGTAAGCATCCCCTTGATCCTCATCATTTTGACAAAGGTGCAGCGCTTGTTGTGCGCTTAATAAATGGGTTTCTGCGTTGGCTAAGCGTTTTTGCTCAAGCTCTAATGCTTCCACTTCATCAGGCTGAAGGTCAACGAGGTCGAGTTCTTGAACTTGGTACTCTAAAAGTTGAATACGGGCTAATGACTCATCGGTTTGATTTTGTAGGCGATCAACCCGTGTTTTAAGGTCTTGCCATTGGCTAAAGCTGGTTTTGACATCATGCAGTAATGACCCGTACTGGCCGTAGTTATCCAGTAATTGGCGCGGTGCGTCTTTGTGTAGCAGCATTTGATGAGCATGTTGCCCATGAACATCCAATAACTGCTGACCTAATTCTTTTAATTGTTGCAGTGGTGCAGGACGACCATTGATATAACCACGACTGCGGCCTTCATTGGTAATGATACGAGACAGGATCAGTTGATCTTGATCATCGGACATGTCGTTTTCATCAAGCCAAGTCTGTAGCTTGGGCTTATTTTTGAGTTCAAAGCAGGCATAGATCTCTGCTTTGTTAGCGCCTGGACGCACATGACTCCCCTCTGCTTTGCCGCCGGTGGCGAGGGTCAATGCATCAAGCATGATGGATTTACCCGCGCCTGTTTCGCCGGTAACCGCACTAAAGCCAGAGCTGAGATCCAGTTCTAGGCTGTCGACAATGGTGAAGTCCTTAATTGATATATGTGCCAGCATGATGCAAATAGTCCTGTATGTTCATACATGTGTTTATTTATACAGTAAAATTTGTCTTTGTAAAGTTCTTGAAACTGTTTTTTCCATCCCCATATAGGGCAAACATAATTTTTATAGATCAGTGTGCTGGAGAGACGAATGTCAGATCAAGAAAACATCACTCCCGAGATGGAAAACGAAGAGCAAATGGCTCAAGAGCAAGCCCAAGCAGCCGAACAAGCGCCAGAACAGGGCGAAGATAACCAAGTTGAGCAACTACAAGCCGAAGTGGCTCAACTGAAAGAAGATGTTCTACGCGCTCAAGCCGAAGTGCAGAACGTACGCCGCCGTGCCGAAGGCGATGTGGAAAAGGCGCACAAATTCAGCACCGAGAAATTTGCCCGCGAACTGTTAAATGTAGTGGATAACCTAGATCGCGCCATGGCCATGAGCCCTGACGACGAAGTGGTGAAACCATTTCTAGAAGGCATCGAGATGACGCATAAAAGCTTCATCGACACCTTGAATAAATTCAAGGTTGAGCAAATTAACCCAGAAGGGCACCCATTTGACCCTGAGTTACATCAGGCTATTTCCATGGTCGAAGCCCCAGACGCTGAACCAAATACTGTATTGAACGTGGTACAAAAAGGTTACACCAATCACGGTCGTCTGCTGCGCCCAGCTATGGTGGTGGTCTCTAAAGCCGCTCCTAGCGTGGATGAAAAAGCATAATTTTTTTACAAATTTAGCCTTGAAATAAAAATAGCCATACCCACATTAGGGGTATGCAAACGATTAACGCTCACTGAGCAAAGATTAGAGCTTGCGCTCTTACGAAATGAGATTGGAGAAATATTATGGGTAAAATCATTGGTATCGACTTAGGCACAACAAACTCTTGTGTGTCTGTATTAGATGGCGACAAAACTCGTGTAATCGAAAACGCAGAAGGTGATCGCACAACCCCTTCTATCATCGCTTACGCTGAAGACGGCGAAATCCTAGTAGGTCAGCCTGCAAAACGTCAGGCGGTGACAAACCCTACAAATACATTGTTTGCCATCAAGCGTCTTATTGGCCGTCGTTTCGAAGACGATGTTGTACAAAAAGACATTAAAATGGTGCCTTACAAAATTACTAAAGCCGACAATGGCGATGCTTGGGTAGAAGTGAAGGGCGAAAAATACGCGCCACCACAAATTTCTGCTGAAGTTCTAAAGAAAATGAAAAAAACCGCCGAAGACTTCCTTGGCGAGAAAGTAACAGAAGCGGTTATTACGGTGCCTGCATACTTTAACGATGCACAGCGTCAAGCGACTAAAGATGCGGGTAAAATCGCAGGCTTAGACGTGAAACGTATCATCAACGAACCAACGGCGGCGGCTCTTGCTTACGGCATGGACAAAACTGGCGGCGACCGTACCATCGCAGTATATGACCTTGGTGGTGGTACCTTCGATATCTCGATCATCGAAGTGGCTGACGTTGATGGCGAAAAACAATTTGAAGTATTGGCCACTAACGGTGACACCTTCTTAGGTGGTGAAGATTTCGATATGCGTTTGATCGAATTTTTAGCGGCTGAGTTCAAGAAAGATTCTGGTATGGATCTAACAGGTGACCCACTAGCGATGCAGCGTCTAAAAGAAGCCGCTGAAAAAGCAAAAGTAGAGCTTTCTTCTGCGTCTCAAACAGACGTTAACTTGCCATACATCACCGCTGATGCGACGGGTCCTAAACACTTAAATGTAAAAGTGACTCGCTCTAAGCTTGAGTCTTTGGTTGAAGACCTAGTTAAGAACTCGCTTAAGCCTTGTGAAATGGCCCTTAAAGATTCTGGCCTAAGTGCGTCTGAAATCGACGAAGTGATTTTGGTTGGTGGTCAAACACGTATGCCACTGGTACAAAAATCTGTTTCTGATTTCTTTGGTAAAGAGCCACGTAAAGATGTAAACCCAGATGAAGCCGTTGCCATGGGTGCAGCCCTTCAAGGTGCGGTACTGTCTGGTGACGTTAAAGACGTACTGCTTCTAGACGTATCGCCTCTAACGCTAGGTATCGAAACAATGGGTGGTGTTGCCACTGCATTGATTGAGAAAAACACCACGATTCCGACTAAGAAATCACAAGTGTTCTCAACAGCAGACGACAACCAGTCAGCCGTAACTATCCATGTGGTTCAAGGTGAGCGTAAGCAAGCCTCTCAAAATAAATCACTGGGTCGTTTTGACTTATCCGACATCCCACCAGCACCACGTGGTATGCCGCAAATCGAAGTAACGTTCGACATCGATGCCAACGGTATCTTGAACGTAAATGCGAAAGATAAGGCGACAGGTAAAGAACAATCTATCGTGATCAAAGCGTCTTCTGGTCTTAGCGATGAAGAAATCGAACAAATGGTAAAAGATGCCGAAGCGAATGCTGAAGCGGATAAGAAGTTCGAAGAAATGATCCAAGTGCGTAACACGGCCGATGGCATGGTTCACGCGACGAAGAAAACACTCGAAGAAGCCGGTGACAAAGCAACTGAAGAAGAGAAAACCGCCATCGAAGCGGCGCTTGCTGAAGTTGAAGAAGCCCTTAAAGGCGACGACAAAGATGCCATTGAAGCCGCAACCACTAAGTTGACGGAAGCCTCTTCTGGACTTGCTCAAAAAATGTATGCGGAGCAAGCGGCTGCACAGCAAGCTGGTGAAGCGGGTGCGCAACAACAAGAAGCCGGCAAAGACGACGACGTTGTTGATGCTGAATTCGAAGAAGTAAAAGACAACAAGTAATAAAACGCTAGATGGGAGGACGGGAGACGTGAAGGAATTTGCGCCTCCCGTTCTTGCGTCTCACATCTAACGGAATAACTATGTCAAAACGTGATTTTTACGAAATACTCGGTGTCGATAAAGGCGCAGACGCGAAAGAAATTAAGCGTGCGTACCGAAAACTCGCCATGAAGTATCACCCGGATAGAAACCCGGATGATAAAGATGCCGATGCAAAATTTAAAGAAGCCACCGAAGCTTATGAAATATTAAGCGATGAACAAAAGCGCGGCGCGTATGATCAATATGGTCATGCCGGTGTGGACGGTTCGGCTGGTCAAGGTGGCTTTGGCGGCGGCAGTGGCAATTTCAGTGACATCTTTGGTGACGTGTTCGGCGACATCTTTGGTGGTGGCGGCCGTGGTGGTCGTGGCGGCCCTCAACGGGGTAGCGATCTAAAATACAACTTAGAGCTAACCCTTGAGCAAGCTGTGAAAGGTGCCGAAGTGAAAATTCGTGTGCCGACCTTAGTGAGCTGTAACACCTGTGATGGTTCTGGTGCCAAAGATGGCTCTACGCCAATGACGTGTAATACCTGTCACGGTCAAGGACAAGTGCGTATGCAGCAGGGTTTCTTCTCTGTGCAGCAAGCCTGCCCGACTTGTCGCGGCCAAGGTACCATTATTAAAGACCCTTGTGGTTCTTGTCATGGTCAAGGCGTGAAAGAAGAAACCAAAACCCTTAATGTGAAGGTACCAGCCGGTGTTGATAACGGTGACCGCATTCGTTTAAGTGGTGAAGGTGAAGCTGGCGCATTAGGCGGCCCAGCCGGTGACTTGTATGTTGAAACCCACATCAAGGCACACTCCATCTTTGAACGTGATGGTCGCAACTTGTATTGCGATGTGCCAATTAGTATTGCTGATGCAGCCCTTGGTGGTGAAATCGAAGTGCCAACACTCGATGGCCGTGTGAATCTTAAGATTCCTGCGGAAACCCAAAGCGGCAAACTATTCCGCTTACGTGGTAAAGGTGTGGTACCGGTACGTGGTGGTGCAACCGGTGATTTACTTTGCCGTGTTATGGTTGAAACCCCAGTTAAGTTGACTGAGCACCAGAAGAAGATCTTGAAAGAGTTTCAAGCCAGTTTGAAAGGTGGTGACAAGCACTCGCCAAAAAAGAAGACCTGGTTTGATAACGTGAAAACCTTCTTCGAATAAGCGAATGCTTATTCCCTAGGTTCAAAAAACCTCAATGTGAAAACATTGAGGTTTTTTTATGGGCAACTGAAAAGAGTCAAGGCTTATCAAAATGCTTCTCTGCTTATAATCATACAGATTTAAAAAAGACGCTTTATGCCAATATATGCTTGGTGAATGCGGCTGCGAAACGTTGTGGGATTCTCAAAATCTTGACTATGCTGATAAATCAGGTTTGCCATAAAGTGGTTATCTACTATGAGTAACGTTTCGGTAAAAGTCAGGCACATGTTTATTTTAATCGCAGTGATGGTTGGTATGGCCTTGTCCGGCTCTATTAATGTTTGGTCCTTGAATAAGATGTCTGACATTGAGCGTTTGAGAGCCAGCTACTTTCAATTTGATGCCTCTTTGCTCATGTTGCGCCGGTATGAGAAAGACTTCCTATCTAGAAAAGACATGAAATATGTGGATAGGTTTACCAAGCAAGCGCAGCTTAGCCGTGATTTGTTAGCGGATATTCAGTCAGTAGAACGTGTTCTAGGTTTACAGCAGGACAAGCCTCTTGAAGGCTATTTAAATGCCTATGTTTCGAGTTTTGACAAAATAGCCAAGCACCAAGTGACCATAGGACTGGACTCGACCGATGGCCTGTATGGCGCGTTACGTAAATCGATACACGATGTTGAAAAGCAGGCTCAAATGTATCCCGAGTTGGTGGTCGATATACTGACGCTTCGCCGACATGAAAAAGATTTCATGCTGCGTTATGACAATAAGTACTTAGATCGTTTTAACCAAACCGTGTCAGAGCTGGAGCAGACCATTCAAAGAAAAGGAATGATCGAATTACTGCCAGGGGTAAAGGCTTATCAACAGCACTTTGACAAGCTGGCTCAGGCTGAGATGTTGAAGGGGTTAGATCATAATAATGGTTATCGTGGTGCCATGCGCGAATCGGCTCATACGCTATCCGCTATTTTTAAAGAAAAAATAGACGCAATTACGGTGTTTATTCATGACGAGCTAACATCCATGTATTGGATTTCAGCACTTTCTTTGCTGGTTACCGCTGTATTGATTGTGGCACTAGTGAGCATTACCAGCCGCTCAATCATTAATGCCCTAAAGTCTTTAATCACCATGACATTATCCTTGGTGACAAACGAAGAAGATAAAAAACAGATTCTTAATGCCAGTAATGAGCTACAAGTGCTGGATAATGCCGTGAATTATCTTCATTCCAACTTAGAAACGGCATTCTCTAAATTTAAGGACGCGGCGAATCGAATTGATAGTGTGGCAAAAGAAATGTTAGTCATGACATCCGATGTCCAGCAAGCCACGGAAGATGAGCACCAGAAAATCGAGCAGTCTGCTGTCGCGATTCATGAAATGAATCTATCCATACAAGATGTTTCAAAAAGCGCGCAAGAATCCGCTGACTTTGTAAAAGAAGTAAACAACCGCCTAACAAAAAGCACGCAAATGAGTGCCAGTGCGCAAGATGCTATCAATGTATTACAAAGCGAACTGAATCATGCGGTTGCGTCTATTAGTGAATTAGAAAGTGCCAGCCAAGGGACGGAATCGGTACTGGATTCCATTGAAGACATTGCCTCACAAACGAACTTGTTAGCACTCAACGCCGCTATTGAAGCCGCCAGAGCAGGTGATCAGGGGCGTGGCTTTGCCGTGGTGGCCGATGAGGTGAGGTCGTTATCATTGCGCACCGCTTCCTCCATAGAGGAGGTTCGTCAAACCATGCGCCGTTTTCAGACGGTTATACAGGGCGTGGTGTCAGCGATTCAAGAGTCCAATCAAAAAGGGGAGCAAGGCAAGGACCAGTCCAGTACCGCGCTTACCTTGATGCGTGAGATGGCGCAAAGCATGGCGGAAGTAAGCATGATGAACATCCAGATTGCCTCGTCTGTGGAGCAGCAATCCGCCGCGTCATCTGAAATTGATCGCCACATTCACAGTATTCAGCTCTCATCAGAGGGCGTAAGAGAAAAAGCCGATCGCACACTGGAAGAAAGCAATAAGCTGCGCACAGTCGTCGACATTATTTC
This sequence comes from Bermanella sp., assembly GCA_051277445.1. Lineage (GTDB taxonomy): Bacteria > Pseudomonadota > Gammaproteobacteria > Pseudomonadales > Oceanobacteraceae > Bermanella. The sequence continues at coordinate 13,793 of JBNMQC010000043.1, forward strand.
CCAGACGGTGGCTTCGATCAAAGTCTAAAATGGCCGGTAAGATGCTATGAACTCATCGAGGCGCGTCTCCAATGCGGTTCAGTTTACGGCCTGAATAGAGCGGGTCATTGTTTCCTCAAGTATCGAAATTGTTCATCAGGGACATACTCCTGACCCACTAGAATGGTTAAGCTCAAAAGGCATAGGTCTCTTCTGTCTGGGATGATGCTTATTCCAGAGTATGCAAGCTGAAAACAGAGACCCCTATTGATTCATCTAGTTACCAATTAAGAGAGGCCACATGGATTACCAATTAACAGACAGCATTGCACAAATTTGCATTGATGATGGCAAGGCGAATGCCTTAAATCATGAGTTTATTGATGCCATGAATGCGTCTTTAGATAAAGCAGAACAAGAAGCCAAAGCCGTTGTGATACTTGGCCGTGACGGCATGTTCTCAGCAGGCTTTGACTTAAAAGCCCTAGCCAAGGGTGGCCAGCAAGCGGCTGATTTGCTTGATAAAGGCATGGCACTTGCGACCCGCCTATACGGCTTCCCTATGCCTGTGATTTCAGCCTGTGAAGGCCACGCAATCGGCATGGGAGCGTTCATCTTAATGGCGTCTGATAACCGTATTGGTGCGGATGCTGAATACACGGTTAACTTGCCTGAAACCGCTATCGGCATGCCTTTTACACCGGTATTAATGAGCCTAATTAAAGATCGTATCAGCAGTGCTTACCAAACCATTGCCGTGATTCAATCTAAAAAGTTCACCCCAGCACAAGCGGTAGACGCAGGCTTCTTGGATCAACTTGTTGAAAAAGATCAGCTGTTAACCAGCGCCATGAGCTTGGCTCAAGAGCTCATTAAACTGCCAGCCGCGTATTATAAAACCAACAAACTGGACCTTCGCAGTGAAAAGCTACAAATTATGCAAGACTCCCTTAAATAAGGCGTCTTAGGGTCAAACAAAACCCCGGTTTCACCCAGTGAAATCGGGGTTTTGCGTTTATGGATGTTTGTGAGTGTTTGTGAGAGAGGAGTTTGGTGGATTAAGGCGACTTTATTTAATTTCATGTACAATCCCCAACCAATATCGACACACCGTTTTAAGGTCAACCTCATGACTACACGAATTGCCATTATTGGTGCCGCAGGCCGTATGGGCCGCATTTTAATTGAAGCCACCGAACTTGCCGAAGGCGCACAACTGGGTGCCGGCATTGTATTGCCAGATGACAGCTTAAAAGGTGCCGATGCGGGCGAAATGGCAGGCCTTGGTAAAAAGCTAGGCGTGACATTGGTTGGCAGCCTAGACGAAGCGGTGAACGACTTTGACGTGCTGGTGGATTTCACCTCACCAGAAGCCACCATGAGCAACATCGAATTCTGCAAAGCCCATGGCAAAGGCATTGTGATTGGCACCACGGGTCTGAGTGATGAGCAAAAAGCCACACTACAAGCGGCCGGCCAAGACATGAAAATTGTGTTTGCGCCTAACTACTCTGTGGGTGTGACATTATGCCTTAACTTGTTACGCATGGCCGCCAAAGTCATGGGTGATGAGAGTGATATTGAAGTGATTGAAATGCACCACAAACACAAGGTGGACTCTCCATCTGGCACCGCATTGCGTTTAGGCGAAGTCGTCGCTGAAACCATGGGCTGGGACTTAAACGAAGTGGCTAACTATGGCCGCGAAGGCATCACCGGTGCCCGCCCCCATAAAGAAATTGGCTTTCAAACCATCCGTGGTGGTGATGTCGTGGGCGACCACACCGTCATGTTTGCCACCGAAGGTGAACGTGTTGAAATCACCCACAAAGCGCAAAGCCGAATGACCTTTGCCAAAGGTGCCGTACGCGCCGCCGCTTGGTTAAAAGCGCAAGATAACGGCGTATATGACATGCAGGATGTATTGGGTTTTTAATCATTAAACCTAAACACAATCAAAGCCGATGCTTGGTAACAAGCATCGGCTTTTTTTTGGTACCTATTATGGACGCAGGGTTGAATTGACTTGGATATATGTCATTCGACGTATATCTAAAAATATAAGGTCACGTGACGGTGTATTAAGATCAATGCTCCCATGACGTATATCCCCGAAATCGCAGGAAATAGGGTGATAATCCGCTAAAAGCAGTGGCCATAAAAAAGATAAATAAATGAGTGGGTTGCGGATGCACAAATGTTCTACTGCGACGCAAAGAAAGGGGTGGCCTATTTGCCAAAGTGGGGAGAATCCCCCATGATTGCTGGCATATGAAAACTGAATGGCGTAATAGGTCTCGGCAAACACGTCACCGATAAAAAGCGTCATGAGACGTTGAATGAACTGTTATGAATCACACGAGAAGGAGGGGGTATTTTGATAGCAGAATCATTTGCTGCAATAGTAGG
>JBNMQC010000044.1:0-16119 GCA_051277445.1 Bermanella sp.
CTCTTGCAAGGCTCACTCAGGATTAGGGATGCAACCCGATGCTTAGCATGACGATATTGGCGTCGGCAATATCGACTTCTTGGCTGGCAGAGGTATCGTTATTTAAATCCAATTCTCTAGCAAAGGTGCGTCCGGCTTCAAGGGTGAGCCAAAATTTATCCACAAGGTTTCGCCGTACACCCACAGTGGCAATCCAGCTGCTATAGGATAAATTCACTCTTCTTTGCTCTGCTGATTCATAGCGCCAATTTCCCCCTTGGGGTGCAATGGAAGAAAAGACGCTCCAATTGAAATGAGTACGGTGCTCAATTTTAGTCACCGGAAAGCCAACATCATAACGGGTTTGGGCGCTGGCTTGATAGCTATAAGCGCCCATGGGCACCGGTTTATATTCCCCAAATAAGCGGTTAACGCCCACACCCAGAGTATAACTGTGGGGCGAGTCATCTTTGTAGCGCCATAAGATGAGCCCCATGAGTGAATAAGATTGCTCGTCTTTCGCTTTTAAATCGGTATGCCAGCTGGGTGTAATATTTAAGATTCGAGTCCAGTTGTCGTCGTACTTTTCTATAAACATCATCGGCAGCTTGATGGTGTACATGTCTTTGCGTTCAAAGTTGGGATTTGGAATATCAAAGGTCGTTTGCTCAATGGCTACCTGTGGAACAAAGATTTGTCTCAGTGCGTCATATTTACCAATAGGTAAGTGAAAACGGGTATGGGCCATTCTTAGCTTCAAAGCACTGCCAGCAATTTTGGCGTCATTAATTGAGTGGTGCTTAACACCCATGGCCATAATGTGAGGCGTGGTATAGGACGGCGTGTCAGCGAATACCTGGGTGCTAAATAGAACAAGGATCAAAATAGGCAATAGGGGCATGATGAAGAACAAGCTAAAGTGTAGGGCGCAAGTATAGCGTAAAAGGGGGGGGGGATTGCGGGGGCGCGACTGAATTAGTCTGTTGCGTCAAGAGAGTCCGGATTAACCCCGCGGGCTAATCCGGTTACTGTGAGTAGGTGTGATGTACTAACCGTTAATGATCCAGCACTTCAAAGGTCAAGCCGCTTTTATCAATGAGGCGCTCGATTAGATCTTCTTGATAAATGGTAGCAGGTGTCCAAAAGCCACCGGCCTTGTCGTCTTTTTTAATGTTTGATAAGCAAACAGCGGCTTGCCCTAACATTTTCGCCGTACTGCCGTAACCTGGGTCGCGGTCGCCGGTGACCTTTACTTTGATCATTTGACCGTCGTCGGTTTTGCCAACAAAACGATAATCAAAGCAGCCTTTTAATTGTTCTTGCGGTGTTGGGCCTTCACCTGGCTTAGGTAATACAAAGCGCTCTAGAATCCAGCGGGTCGGTTTGATCGCTGCTAGCACCATAAAAATATTGAGTCCCCAGCCCATATTGCGAGAGCCAGTTTTACCTTTTCGCCCTTTGCCCATTAGCATGGCTTCGCTATAAGAAAAGTCTTCGCCATAGGCCTTATTGAGTAACGCATTGCTGCGATGAACCACGCGAGTGTTAACGGCAGCCATGACAAACGGCCCGATCCACTGATCAAAATCTTCATCAAATTGTGAACCGCTGATGTTCTCTTGGCGACGCTTAAAGCCATGGCCTTGTGGGCAAATGCTGTATGGGTTTTGTAATTCTTTGCGCAATGCGGCATCTTTTGATGCTTCTTTGGCGATGTTCACCATGCTGGCCACGGTGCCGCCGCTGGCGCCACCTTTTAAACGTGCAACACGCAGTTTCACGTCTTTACACATTTTGCCAAATTGCGCCTGAGCTTGTTGTTGTAAGAAGTAGACGCCTAAGTCAGAAGGGATAGAGTCAAAGCCGCTGCAGTGCACAATGCGCGCACCGGTTTGCTTAGCCGTGGTTTCGTATTTATCGACCATGCGCTTATACCATTGCACTTCACCGGTTAAATCGCAGTAATCGGTGCCGCTTTCGACACAGGCTTTTACTAAGGGCTCGCCATATAATGCGTAAGGGCCAACAGTGGATACCACAACGCGAGTTTGTTTCACCATGGCCGCCATTTGTTGTTCATTGGCTGCATCCGCCACGATGTGATCAATCGCATGGGCACCATGCTTTTGTTTGGTTTCGATCAGCTTGTTTTCACTGCGACCTGCCAGTGCCCATTTTAACTCACTGTTTTCACCATATTGGCTCATCATATAGCCGGTTAAGATGTCACCTACGAAACTGGTGGCACCAAATAGAATAATGTCATATTGGGGGTTGGACATGGCTGCCTCGTTCATTTTTATTGTTAATTGTTTGAAAGCTTGCAAGCACTGTAACAAGTGACTGTGGGAAACAAAAGGCTGTTCAACGCAACAACTGTATACGATTGTTCAATGTATAAATGAGAGAGCAGTTAAACTATGAATTCAGTGAATATGCCGACTTGACAATCGGTTAGTAAAGCTCGGTAATCTGATAGCGCAGGCCATTCGCTAGGGTAAATTCATCGTCTAGGTACAAGCCTAAGAGGGCTTTTGTCATAGGACTATTCGGTGAAATAATCTGCACCTGTCGCTGTTGCCAATCTAGATTCATGCCCCCTGCAGTAGGGGCCAATAAAACCCATAAGCCAGGCTTTGCACCTGTACCGTCAACGCCTTCCAGTTTTAATAATGCCCCTAAATAGATGGCATCCTCTTGGTTAAACGCCTTGGGTTTGAAATGGTGTAACTGGGTAATGCTGTCTTTGAGTTCTTGAATGCGTCTTGCTTGGCCTTCTGCCAAATAGGCATGCTCTAAACCCAGGGTGTCGTATTGGGTTTCGGCTTTGCTTTGTTCATGGGTGGCGCCTTTGTGGGCTTCATCGGCGGCGGCTAATGCGTGCTCAAGGGCACCGTTTAGCTCAGCAATGATTTGTGTGACCAGTGAGGTTTTATCCATGGAATCGCATCAAGATGGGTGAGGCGCTATGGTAGCGCAACTCACCAAAAGATAAACAGGCTTTTACTGCGGCGGGTCAATCTGACCAAATAACGAATTGTTCACTCGATACCAGCCAGCAATGCTGTAACGTAAATGGCTTGCAGGGAGGACTTCGTGGGGGAAGTCTTCACTTAAAAATACCACTAAGGTGCCAAAGTTAGGGGGCACCTTGAGTATGACGTTTTCAGGCTGGTGCTCATCAAACACCACCAGTTCGCCACCATATTGTGCCTGCCAGTTTGGATTAAGATACAACACCGTACTTAAGCGGCGATTGGCTTGGCCTTTGAAGGCATCTAGGTGCTTCTTATAAAAGGCACCAGGCTGATACATGGCAAAGTGGCTTTCATAGCTGAACAGCCCCAGCATCAAGGTGCGATTTAAATGACTTTTAAGGCCATTCATCCAGTCAAACCATAAACCCTCCGCTGGGTGCTGGCTGTCTAGCCAGTGGATCTGGTCTCGGCGCACAAACTGATTGATTTGATGATCTTGCTTACGCCCTGTTCCCGCCTCATTGAACGCATGTTCAGGCAGGGATGCCACACGGGCTAACAAGGGCGCAATTGTGGTCATGGGTAAGGCGTTTTCAATTATACTGATGCCGCGCAGCGCAATGTCTTGCTCAATTCTTTCATAGACACTGAGTCTACCCGTCGTAATGTCTTCGGCGTGCATCGTTTAGCGCTGCTCTGGTGATAGGGCCGTGCATTCTATGGGAAGTTGATTGGGGGCATGGCGAATTATTTTAATCCTTACGATTAAAATACGTTATTCGTTCAATAATAAAATAGGTAACCGATGCAAGCAGGCTTAGGTGATATTAATAGTAACGGCAAACACGCTCAGCTTAATTTTCAGGTATATATAGCCAATCGTCCACCCATGGCGCCCTATGATGTGCAGGACGATTGTCAGCCCATGATGACGGGTGAGATCGCGGCCATTGGCCAGCACACAGGTAACCATTGGCGTAAGGTGTTTAATGTCTATGCAAAGCTGATGTTTGAATGTCTGCAGCGCATATATGGCACTTATCCTCAGCGCCCTGATTGTCAGCAGCACTTTGCGGTAATTGAATCGCTTACCTCTTGGCAGGCATATCGCGACCAGTGTTTGTTACAAGCCAAAAGTGGTACGTCTTTGTTGTTCACTCCACCCACAATTCGCCTCGATACTCACGACACCGCAGATAACACTATTCACATTGTGATGGGAAAAGGTTACGCCCAGCAGTTAGGCTTTGAATACGAGCCGCCACAATTGCTGGACCATCATCATGGGGATTTTGCCGTGTATGAGCAGCGGCGGTTAATTCTGTGTCCTTATTTTGATTATCGCCAGCTGAGCAATGAAAAAATATCGGTAGTGGTGGATATCATTTTACGGATGCTGGAAACTAAACCCGAATATAACTCGTAATGACTAAAAGCATAAAAAATACTGAGATTTGAAGTTGATTATTTTAAATATAGTAATAGCGTGTGTGGTGGTGTTTGTGGCGATTGCCATCTTTAAGCCGTTATGGATCATGAATTACCTTGCTCCAAGGTCACATTGCAAACGCATTACAGACTTACCCTACGATCAAGACCCACGTCATACCTTGGATATATATCTACCCAAGCAAAAAACGCGCGATGAAATTATCGTCTTTATTCACGGTGGCGCTTGGGATACAGGCAATAAAAATGAATACCAGTTTGCAGGTTTGGCCTTGAGTAAATTAGGCTTTATTACAGTTGTACCCAATTACCGCTTATACCCACAAGTTCAGTTTCCTCAGTTTATCGATGACGTAGCCAAAGCCATTGCTAGCTTACCCAAGCACCTGCGACTCCAGGGTCAAGACAGCGATGCAGCCAAGCAGGTGATATTGATTGGTCACAGCGCAGGGGCTCATACGGCCGCCATGCTCGCCACGGATCCTAGTTATCTTGCCCGGGCTAAATCGAGTAGTGTGATCACAAGCTGTATCGGGCTAGCTGGGCCTTATGATTTGCCTTTAGATGACCCGCTAGTGTTGGGTAAATTTGATGGCGTCACCTTGCATGACATCAGCGAACAGCGTATCGACCTAGGCCATGAACACAATGCCCATGAGGCAAACCCAATTAATCTAGCCACCCAAGCCATGCCGCCCATGTGCTTAATTCATGGTGAGGCAGACGAGACCGTAGGCCCGTATCATTCAGAGCGCTTTGCTAAAATGCTCAAGCACCTTGGGGTACCTCATCAGCACATTACTTACCCAGGGGTGAATCATCGCCATTTGGTGGGTGGTGTGTCGGTATTCGGGCGCATGCTAAACCCTGTATTTAAAGATATCCGCAGCTACCTTCAAGCGGACAAAACCCAGTAAACTCTTGCCACATAGGGGATTTAGTGGGCAGGACGTTTATTCCTGCCCTAATACCCGCTAGACTTGTTGAATAAGCTATAGCATTCCAAAGGACTCATTCATGCTCGCCATGCTTGCCAAATTATTAAAGATACTCAATAGCGACGCCTCACCCGGGCAAATATCCTTGGGCTTTGCCTTTGCTTTATTTATTGGGCTGACGCCATTTTTTAGTTTGCATAATTTATTCGTCTTTTTATTGGTGTGTGTGATTAGGGTGAACCTAGGTGGATTCTTTTTTGCCAGTGCCATCTTTGCATTGCTCGCCTTCATACTCGACCCGGTTTCTATTTCATTGGGCGAGTACTTACTCAATCACCCCGAACTGCAGCCTCTGTGGACCAATTTATACCAAAGCGATGTGTGGCGAGCCTTTAAGTTTAACCACACCTTGTTGCTTGGCAGTGTTGTACTGTCATGCATGTTGTTTATACCTGTTTGGATAGCATTCAGTATTTTAATCAAACTGTATCGTACAAAATTGATGGCCTGGTTTGAGAAGTTAAAAATTGTGAAGTTTTTAAAGGCCAGCAAGTTTTATCAAGCATACGAACGATTAGGAGCCTAACATGACAAAATGGATTCGTTGGTCAGGTCTGATTGGTTTTATCGTTGTTAGTGCGTTAATCGTTTGTTTTTGGATGTTTGCAGCGGGCCCGCTGACTAAGCTTGCCATAGAAAGTTTTGGCAGCGATGCATTGGGTGCCAAAGTGGATGTGGCGGATGTGTCATTTGGACTCAACCCCATGACCATTACGGTCACAGGTGTGCAGCTTACCGATAAAGATAAGCCCATGGAGAATATTGTTAGCTTCGACCGAGCGGTTGCCAATATTGAGCCTTTCCCATTGTTGTTAGGTAAGGCCATTATCCCGCAGCTGTCTCTAGAAGGCGTAGCAACGGGAACACCACGCAGAGTTTCCGGTGCGATTGCAAAACCAGAAAAGAAAGAGAAAAAAGAGTCACCTTCTGATGCCCCTGATAAAAAAGCAGCGCAAGCTAAACCTGAAAGCAAAACCCTACCAAGTGCTGATGAAATACTTGAGCGTGAGTCCCTGCTCACCGAGCAAGCGGGCGATGCATTTGAAACCGCTTATGCAACTCATAGCAAAAATATTGAAAAATCCTTGGCTAACCTTCCAACGGAAGATTCCATTAAACAGTATGAAACACAACTGAATAAACTCTTAAAAGGTAAATTTAAAAGCCTTGATGATTTTAAACAACGTAAAAAAGAACTGGATACACTTAAGGCTCAATTCAAGCAAGATAAGCAAGCCATAGCGAATGCCAAGCAAGCCATCAAGCAAGGTAAGTCTGATTTAAAACAGAAGTTTAGTGAGTTAAAAGCGGCACCTAAGCAAGATTTAAATAATATTAAAAGTAAGTACACACTAGATGGTGCCGGTGCCAGTAATTTAACCGCATTGTTGTTTGGCGAAGACGCTGGTGGCTATGCGCAAACCACCTTGGATTACTACGAAAAAGTACGCCCTCTGTTTGTCGATGAAGCCACCCAAGCGGCCAAGGCAGAATTAAAAGCCAAGCGTCTAGAAGGTCGCTTTGTGCAATTTGAAACCGATCGTCCTCAACCTGATTTTTGGGTCAAAACCCTAACCTTTACTATGAGCTTGCCTAAAATAGGAGAGGACTCATTATCCCTAGGAGAAGTTGCGGTGAATGTTCTGGATATCACCCATCAACAAGAGGTAATTAATCGTCCAACGTTAATAAAAGGCGAAGGGGTTAACTTGCGTAATATCGCTTCACTCACCATTAACGGCGTGCTTGATCACAGAACCTCTCCTGGCAAGGATGATTTCACGCTGGATGTTCAAGATTGGCAGTTAAATAAAGTCAAACTAGGATTGGCCGGTTTGAAAATCGACAGTACTCTGGTGGATGTTCAAGCGAAAGGTTATGTCAGTGCTGGTCAGCTGAATGCCAGTGGACAAGCTCGGTTTAATCAAGCACGTTTTAGCAGTAAAGATCGCACGGTATTAGCCAAAGAAATGGTGGCGGCGCTGGCAAGCATTGATACCTTTGTGGTGAATGGCAAAGCAAAAGGCGAGTTCAGTGATCCAAGTATCAGCATCAACAGTGATCTCGATAAACAGCTGAATTCGGCATTTGATCAGCGTATCGCGCAAAAACAACAAGAGTTAGAAAATAAGCTCAAAGCCAAGCTCAATGATAAATTAATGGGCTATGCTGGTGATTATCAAACACAATTGCAAGAGCTCAACTTAACCGAAGGCCGTTTGTCCAGTAAAGGGGATGCCCTTGAGAAGCTGGGTAAGCAAGAGTTGTCCAGTTACGAAGATCAGTTAAAAGCCGAGGCCAAAGCTAAAGCGGATGCTGAAAAAGCCCGTGCAAAAGCCAAAGCGGATGCCGAAAAAGCCAGAGCCAAGGCAGAGGCTGATCGCAAGCGAAAAGAACTTGAAAGAAAAGCCAAAGAAAAGTTAAAGGATTTATTTTAAATACCCTAAGAAGGCCATCTCAGTATGGCCTTACTTGATTGTACTTAATCAGCTACTGGTTAACGTGAGGCGGAATATGCATGTGATCAAACAAGTGATATACATCGTCGCTATTCTTAGCCTTGTTCAGCCAAGCATGGCTGCGGATAAAGTCATACATATGACCAGTCTTGATTGGCCGCCTTATACGGCACAAGCGCTACCTGGGCAAGGTTTGGTGATTAAACATGTCACGCAAGTATTTGCCAGTATGGGTTACACATTGAAAGTCGATTTTTTCCCTTGGGCCAGAGCCGTTAATATGGGCTTGGATGCCAAAAGTAAATACGTGGGTTACCTGCCCGAGTATTTTGACCAGTCCCTCATAGAAAAATGCGCGTTTTCAGACCCAATAGGGTTTAGCCCGCTTGGCTTTGCACAACTTAAAACTAACCCTATTCAATGGCGTAATTTAAATGATATTGCCCAGCTTGATAGCATTGGCGTGGTGCGTGGTTACATCAACAGTCCAGATCTTGATGCGCGTATAGCATCGGGCAACATCAAAGCCGATGAAGCTGTCAGTGATGCCGAGAACATTAAAAAGTTGGCGAAAAAGCGCGTGCCGTTGATTGTAATTGATGAACAGGTATTTCAATATTGGTTAACTCATGATGACGAACTAGAAGCATTTAAAAATAAAGTAGAGATGAATTCACATTTATTGGACAAAAAGAATCTATTTTTATGCTTCAAAAAAGATGAGCAAGGCCAAACTTTAAGAGAAATCTTCAATCAAGGCTTAAACAGTCAAAGCATGAAGACCTTTATGCGAGAGTCCTTGCGTCAATAGCTAGGATGACGAACATCATGCTACCACTGGTTTATCACCCTAATTATTCTTGCCCCTTTCCTGAAACCCATCGCTTTGTCATGAGTAAGTTTGTGCGCTTATATGATTACTTAGATACACAGGGGCTGATTCATAATGACAATATCTATCAACCTAAACAGGCAAGTATTGAAGATTTAACCATTGCTCATCAAGCGCAATACCTATCTCACCTATATCACAATACCATGGAGCCAAGAGCATGGCGTCGTATTGGATTACCTTGGAGTCACGGCTTAGTGGCGCGAACATTTACGGCACCAAATGGAACTTTACTGGCGGCACGTCTTGCTATTCAGCATGGTTTAGCTTGTCATCTAGCAGGAGGCACGCATCACGCCCACTATGATTTTGGCTCAGGATTTTGTTTGATTAACGATCTAGCCTACACGGTTAAAACCCTGCTCGCTTCCGGTGAAATTGAGCGAGTACTCATTTTTGATTGTGACGTTCATCAGGGAGACGGCACCGCGGCCATATTAAAGGATGAGCCCCGTGCGTTTACTTGCTCTATTCATTGTGAGAAAAATTTCCCGTTTCGCAAGCACCCAAGTGATCTCGATGTGGGGTTAGATAAACACCTTAAAGATGCCGAGTATTTAACGGTGGTGAAGCACACTTTGAATCAACTATTAGATGAGCATCAACCAGACTTGGTGTTATACGATGCGGGGGTGGATATTTGGCAGCATGATGAACTGGGTCACCTAGACATTAGCTGGGATGGGGTGGCAGCGCGGGATGAGCTTGTATTGCAAGCATGCCTATCACGACACCTGCCTGTGGCCACTGTCATTGGTGGCGGTTATGACAAAGACCATGCTCGCCTAGCCCAACGCCATGCCACGGTTGTGGAGGTCGCCGCTCACTTATATGAGCAGTATTGCTAATCAATGGATGTTGGCCAAATAGTGAAAGTAATCCACTGAGCCAAGCTCTGCGTAAATTAAGCAAATGAATAAAACAAGTTGCCGTCATAATGAACGCTATTAAGCAAAATTTTACTGAAGAAGATACCTCGCGCATCATTGAAATGGCGTGGGAAGATCGTACTCCCTTTGAAGCCATTGAATTGCAATATGGATTATCTGAACCGGGTGTCATTGCCTTAATGCGCAGATCCATTAAACCCAGCAGCTTTCGTTTATGGCGTAAGCGAGTGAGTGGGCGCAGCAGTAAACACCTAAAGATCCGAAACCCTAATATCAGCCGCGGCTATTGCGCCACACAGTATAAACATAAGTAACATTGCAGCCCGTTAATCCATAATCTCCTCTTAGGCAGCCTCTTCAGCCCTTAAAGGTATTTTAAGTACCTTTAAGGGCTGTATTTTTTACTCCCTCATGGTTCTTTATTATATCCAGTTGCACCTTTAATAAAGCGCTTTCAATAAATGGTTTTGTGTTTTATGGGGGTTAATATAAAACCTTTAGCAAGAATACTGAGATGAAAATTTGGGTATAGGCCAATTGACGCAACTATGCTTTACCCTTATAGATTCTGCTATCTAAACGAATATGTGAGCTAAAGCCCCCTAGTATTCTGGACCTCCATAATAAGTCTTGAATAAATGGCATGAAAGCTGTGTGGATAAAGAGTGGTTTACAGGATAGTCTCTTATTTAAATCAGTCCAAAAAAATAGTAAATAATGATTAAAACGCTTTCATCAATACAATCTCACGGACTATAATCCACGCCCTTTTTTGTGTGCCCCTTGCATACTCTCAATCTTACTCTTTATTTGAATTTGGAATTATCATGGATAGATTATGTATTTTACTTGTAGCTCTGTTATTGCCTTTACAGGTTTATGCTGAGAGCGTTGTGGAAACAAACGAGCCTATTGCAGAGGCTAATTTTAATGAGGAAATGAGTCCTCTTTCTTTGAGTTTTGGTTATGGAATTCCTTATGGCATCCTAGGACTTAATTTAAACTACCGTATTACAGACAATGTTGAGATCCACACTGGTATCGGTACTTGGGGTCCCACATTCGGTGGTAAGTTTTACCCAGATAAAGAAAATCAAAATATTAACCTTGGGTTGTTATACGGCCCCAATACAATTACAGGTAGTTGTATTAATTCATCTTGCGATATCCTCGATGAAGGTTATAGCGGTTTAAATGCTATATTCGGTTACAGCCCATCAAAAGGTGAAGACGGTTGGGAGTTTGGATTAGTTTTAATCTTAACTCGCGAGGGTTACGACGAAGATATTCAGAAAGCACGTGATTCCGGTTATGATATTGAAGAAGAAGGTTCAAAGATTATGATATCTTTTGGTTATCGCTGGAGTTTGTGATTTCTACAATTTGGGGGGATGACGTGTAACAGCATCCTCCTTGTTTGATTATACTAGAGAAATAATCATTATCTTTTAGTAAAAGCCCCGCTGTTAAACCTCATCTTCCCCCTGTGCTACTACTTCCATCTCCCCACGCCCATCCATTTGCACAATAATATGAATAGGTTGGCAGCACACTTGGCAGTCTTCGATGTAATCTTGTGTTTCACCGTCTTCGCTGAACTCAATTAAAATTTCATTGGGTTCATTGCAGTACGGGCAAGTGATGATGTGTTCGGGTAAGGCGCTCATGATTCTCCTTTGTACTGTTTAACATGACAATCAAACTTATAAATTAAAATAACGCCTGTTGCGGTGTAATCAGTTCGACACTGTCGCCCACTTTGATATTACCGCCGCGAATGATTTTGCAGCACAGACCGCCGTAACCCATCATGGCGGCAATGGCGCCCTTGCCTAGGTTTTGCTCCATGCGGGTACATGGGTGACACAAGGCACCGGCTTGAAAGATAGCCTCACCAATTTGAAAGTTTTGATAGCGCAGGGCATTTAAATTCACGTTTTTAATCACAAGGTTTCGACGCAGCTGGTCAGGCATCACGGTTCTGCCCCCGAGAAAGTGACTAATTTGGCCAATGAACTCTTCACTAATCAACGTGACTTGGCGGCCTGAACCTGGGGTTTTATCCATTCGATGGTCACCTTGCAAGCCCAGCGCTTCAACGGCGGTGGTGTGCGCAACGCTTTGCATAGGCTCGCGCCGTGCTGGGCGCACGCCTATCCAAGTAAGCTCACCAGGTGGCAAAGATTTAATGTAACGTGAAAATAAGGCGTTCTGGCTGTTCATTCGCGTCGCTTATAAGTATTGGAAATTCGGTGTTTGAAAATAGGCGCTGTTAAAAACGCTGTAAGTCTTGAGTTTAGCAGCCCTCACTTGTACGTTTAAACCAAGCAATTAGATGCGCGGTGGTCACATGTTAAAAATAAACGGTTTTGTGCTGGGGTGTTTGTTCTCCTGCCAGCTATTGGCCTCACCTGAGGTGGCTAAAGGGTTTGTATTAAGCCAGTTTGCCAACGTGCCCAATGCACGGCAGATGGCGTTAAGTGAAAACGGTACATTGTTTGTGGGCTCGCGCGCATTGGGCAAGGTGCATGCGGTTTTACCTAGTGGTCAGGTTCAAGCCATTGCCAGTGGTTTAAACATGCCATCGGGCCTTGCACTAAACAAAAACGGTGACTTATATATTTCGGCCGTGAATCGTATTTACCGCTTAGCCAATGCGCAAACGGCCATCACAAAGGGGCCGGTGACATTGGATCTATTAAATGGTGAACTGCCCAGTGCCAGCCACCATGGGTGGAAGTTCATTGCCTTTGACCCAATTAACGGCAACCTCGTTGTGCCAGTGGGGGCGCCATGTAATGTGTGTCTTGTATATCCACAAGCGGGTAATACGCCGTTTGGGACCATCTTATCCTTGGATATTAATCGGTTGAACAAGGGCGAGCTGAGCTACCAAATTCTGGCCCAAGGGGTGCGCAATAGCGTGGGCTTTGACTGGCACCCACAAACCAAACAACTGTGGTTCACCGATAATGGCCGCGATTGGATGGGGGATGACACGCCGCCTTGTGAGATTAACCGCATTGAGCAAGCGGGCCAGCATTTTGGCTTTCCATTTAAGCATGGTGATTTCAACGAAACCGACGCCGATATCTTAAAGGCACAGCCACAGGATTTTACCTATGTCTCTCCCATAGTGGAGATTCAGGCCCACAGCGCGCCGCTGGGTATGATGTTTTATTCAGGCCCTATCAAGCGATTACAAGGGGCGTTACTGGTGGCGGAACACGGCAGTTGGAACCGCACCACCCCAGTGGGTTATCGTTTAAGCGCCTATTGGTTTGAAGGAGATAAAACCAGCAAGCATGAGGTCTTGGTGAATTGGCTGGTGGCGGGTAAAAAGCTGGGTCGCCCGGTGGATATTGCCCAAGCCAAAGATGGCAGCTTACTGATCAGTGACGATGCCAAAGGCCTGATTTGGCAGTTACGTGCAATCTAGCGGGGAAATGGGCGGTGTTTAAAGTGGCGTCTTAGTAGTGTCGAAGGGGGGCATTTGTTAAGCTTGTGCTATTCATTTGCACCCAACGAGTCATCTTCATGCCGTTAGAAATTGCCATTTATGCTGGAATCATCGCCGCCTTTTCAGGTGGCGTGTTTATGATGCACCGCCAGTTTAGCCAGCAGCGCCAAGCCTTTATGGCTGAAAAGCACATTCTTGAAGCCGAAAAACAAGCCTTGCAGCAAAGCCAAGAGCACTATCGTCACGAGTTACAGCAGGCGCAAACCCAGTTGGCGCTGAGCGAAAATCAAGCGCAATACAGCCAAGAGCAACTTCAACAAACCCAGCAAACCTTACAACAAGCCCAAGCCCAGTTAGAACAGAGTCGAGTGCAACTGAACCAAGCCCAAGGTCAGTTAAAGCACCAGCAAGCCACTCTTGAACAGCGCGAACTGGATGTACAAAAGCTGAATCAAAAAGAAGCCTTAATCGAACAACTGCATGGGCAAATTGGGGATTTAAAAACCCAGCTCAATCAAGAACAAGTGGAACGCCAAAAAGACCAACAAAACCTTGAAGAAAAGTTAGAGCTACTGCAGGCCAACAAAGCCCAGTTAAGCCAAGAGTTTGAGAATCTCTCCAATAAAATTTTCGAAGAGAAAAACAAGCAGTTCAAGCAAACCTCACAAGAAGGGTTAAGCAGCTTATTAAACCCATTCAAAGATCAGTTAGAAGGGTTACGTAAAAAAGTCGACGATGTGTATGTGGAAGAAAGCAAAGACCGCGCGGCTCTTAAAGCACAAATAGGCGAACTGCATAACCTAAATAAACAAATCACAGAAGAAGCCGCATCGCTGGCGCGCGCTCTGCGCGGTGAAAAGAAAACCCAGGGTAACTGGGGGGAGCTAGTGCTTGAAACCGTATTAGAAAAATCCGGTTTGCGTCAAGGTGAAGAATACGTGCGTGAAAAAAGCATCAATAACGAAGAGGGCACCCGCTACCGACCAGATGTGATCATTAACTTGCCAGAAGGCAAACACATCGTAGTGGATGCCAAAGTTTCGTTAAACGCCTACACCGACTACATCAATGCTGAAAACGACGCAGACCGCATTAGCTGTTTAAAACAACACGTGGATGCGGTGCGCATGCATATTAAAACACTGGCCGATAAATCCTATGCCAAGCTGCCTGGTGTCAATAGTCCAGACTTCGTCTTCATGTTTATGCCAATTGAGCCTGCCTTCATGGTGGCGTTTGAACATGACGATAAACTGTTTAACGATGCTTTTGAGCAGCGCATCGTGGTGGTGACACCTACCACCTTGTTGGCCAGTTTACGTACGGTTTCTAGTCTGTGGAGCATCGAGCGCCAAAACAAGAGCGCCAAGCAGCTCGCTGAAGTGGCCTCTAAGGTGCACGACAAGTTAGTGGTATTTGTTGAGAGCATGGAAAAAGTCGGCGCGCAATTGCATACCGTACAAGGCACCTACGACAAAGCTTGGGGCCAATTAAAAGAAGGCCGTGGTAACTTGATTCTGCAAGCACAGAAGTTTAAAGACCTAGGTGTGCGCACGAAAAAAGAAATCCCTAAAAGTGTGGTCGATACCGCTGAGCTTGAATTTGAAGAGCCTGAATCTCAAGGCAAAGAGCTTAAAGGGAGAAACCCCCAAGCTGATCCGGCAAGCAGCCCTAAACCATCCCAGCCAACATTAAAGGGCAGCGATATTCCACAAACGGAATTTGAACTCAATGATGAGTAAATCACTCACCGATCAAAAATAATAAAAGGAATGAGTATGGCCAGCCACTTGACCGAAAAAGAAAGTAACTCCATCATTGATCAAAAGCGCTTTGCGTTTTTAGAGTTACTTTTAATTTGGGAAGGGTGTATCCAACCAAAACACCTAGCGCAACAGTTTGAGTTGGGTGAAAAGCTGGCTAAGGTAGTCATTCAAAAATATAAAAATCTGTATCCTGACAATATTCACTATGACGGCGCCAGCGAAAGCTACCAGCCAAGCACAAACATGGTTGCCCAATTCACCAGTGGCACCTTGCAAGACTACATGCTGTTTATGGCCAGCAGTGAAACGGTTTCAAGTTTAGAATTGCCAAACCGTAACTTGCAACCCGCTTTGATTCGCCCTGTGTTACAAGCCATACGTGAACAATTGAGATTAGAGATCGCCTATGCGTCGGTATCTAACCCAGATTTCTCTACTCGTATTATTCAGCCCCATCACTTGGTTTTTGATGGTATGCGCTGGCATGTTCGGGGATATTGCGAAAAAAATCACGACTATCGTGATTTCGTGTTAAGCCGTTTTCAGCCTGATAGTCCCGCTAGATTATTAGATGGCGCGGATCATTTTGATATTGAAGATCAAGTGTGGAATAACCTGCTAACCGTCGAGTTTATGCCTGACCCAAGGTTGGATGTGAATCGCACGAGGATTATTGCATTAGACTATGACATGCAGAAAACCCAAAATGGTTATCGCAAAACCCAGCAGGTGCGCCAAGCGTTGTTAATGTATTGGGTGCAACGCATGGGCTTAAGCCAGTATCACAATAATCCACAAGCGCAGCAGATTATTCTAACCCCCGAGAGTGAGCAGGTGTTGAAAGAATATTTGCCTGGTTAGGATTTAAAATTGATATTTTAATGAACCGTTTGTTTCATCCACTGAATTGCCAGCGATGTCTGGTCGAATGCGATAATCCAACACGAACGATACATCTGTGTAGAAATTAATATCCAAACCGAATCCATAAACGAGACCCAAAGTAGAATCACTTTTAGTATTGCCTGCTTTTACTAAAAATCGGCCGTTAGATTTTAACGTATATTCATCAATTAGATCAGCTTTAAGATATGTGAGACCAGCCAGTACGATGGGTCTGACAGTTTTCGTCGGCCGAAAGGTGTACTGGGTCTGCCAACTAAGATACTGTTTCGGCTTAACGTTTGAACTAAATGCCTCTTCCGTGGTTGCGGTTCCCATGGTGAATTTAACAAGTTTCCCTGGCGT
>JBNMQC010000045.1:0-15931 GCA_051277445.1 Bermanella sp.
AAAACCGCGAGCAAGGCGCGGTTTTTGAAAGGATTATGACAAAAAATCAGTTTTCAAAAACACGCGGCCGAGCACGTCGCAGCCATTGGCAGACACGCATCGCGGGAAGTGTTTTAGAAATGAAGCACATAATATTTTGCATGGCGAAACTATAGAGGTGAGACGCGCACCAATCAAGTGCTAATTTATTTTTCAATTCTTTCTAGCGACTGCCTCACAAGTTTGGGTTTTCCATACTAGAGTATTACTTTAAACTATAAGCCGAACAACCATCTATGCTATTACGCTCTTACCGTGAACTGGGGAATTCGCCTGTATCCGCTATTCTTAGAGTACATGGCTATCTTATATTGAAGGGACCAATCAATGACCAACATAAACCATAAAATTCTGCTCGGTGCAGCCATTACACTGGCATCCCTGCAACAAGCCAGCGCGGTTCCATTTGCACCAGCCGATGCCCGCGCCATGGGTATGGGTGGCACAGGGGTTTCATCTGCTGAAATCGCCAGTACCGTTCAATTTAACCCAGCTCTTTTAGCCACCACTCGTGCAGATGACCACTTCGGTTTAAAAATTCCTCAGTTCAGTATTTCGGTGGCCGATGACGGTGGCTTTATTGATGAAGCTGAAGACTTTGATGAAGAGAGTGAGTTAGCTCCGGGCTCAGGCCAAACGAATGTGGATCTTCTTGGCGACTTACTTGATGATGTAACCGCCAATGGCCTTCCCAATCTTGATGCAGCTCTTATTCAGGTTCAAAACGCAGCGACACCAACGGATTATAATAATGCCCAAACAGCATTAACCTCAGCGGTAAACGCACTTGACGGCAAGCTTTTCATCGCAGACACCTCGCTTCCAAACAACCCGCAACTCGTACAATATTCGAATGCAATTGCCGATGACCTTGACGACCTGAACAACAAAGCGCTGCGTATCAATGGTGGACTTAATGTCGCTGGGGCGGTGCCAAGCGAAAAATTCTCGATGGCCATTCATGCGGGTGCACAAGTCACATTCTCCGGTCGAGTTATTGTAGATGGACAAGATTCCGGCTTGTTCCGCAATTATTCTCAAGCAACTGCAGAGTACGTAGCATTAGTTGCGGACCTTCAACAAAAATTAGCGGCTTTCACAGCGAACCCTACCGGTCCTGTTACCGCACAGGATGTTGCTGATGCTGAGGCTGCAACAAGTGGTTTTAACTATGGTCTAGGTGACGGTGAAGGTGGTACAGCAATTTTCACAAACGGTGAGCTAGTCGCAGATGATGCAGACCTGTTATCTGAAATTCAAATGGTTGGGGTCGCGATTGCCGAAGTAGGCGTAACCGCTTCTCGCGTATTTAACATCAAAGGGCATGACATCTCTTTTGGTGTGACCCCTAAATTACAAAAAATTTCCATTTTTGACTACAAGCAAGAACTGGATAGCGAAGAAGATTTTGACAGCGACAGCTTCACCGATAATCAAGAAGACTATAGCGCATTCAATGTCGACCTAGGCGCGGCTTATCAGTTTGGCGCAGAGAAACAATTTCAAGCGGGCCTTGTTATTAAAAACTTAATTGGCGATGACTACGAAAGCACAAATGGCCAAGTGGTCACCATCAGCCCAATGATGCGTGCAGGTGTTAGCCACCGTACAAGTTGGACAAAAGTGGCGTTCGATCTCGATATTACTGAAAACGACCCAGTGGCATTTGAAGACCCAACGCAGTACGCGGCCATTGGTGCGGAATTAAACGTTTGGCGCATCGTGCAATTACGTGCCGGTTACCGTGCAAACCTAGCGGGTTCTGACCAAGACATCATGACTGCGGGCATCGGCTTATCCCCAGGCGCCGTGCATCTTGATATTGGTGTTATGGCCAATACCAGCGACATTGAAAACGAAGCCGGTATTGCACTTGAATTTGGTGTGGAATTCTAAATACCAAAATCATGTGAACCATCTAAGGCTCTTTGCTTCATGCAAAGGGCCTTTTTTATGCGCCATATCAAAGACACAGCGGGTTTGTACTCTAACTTCGTTTTCCTTTCGTATACACTAGCCTTACTTTTCACACTCGACACCTACCATTATCGAGCCATATATGAATATTTATTTAGTGGGCGGCGCGGTTCGCGACCAACTACTCAACATACCCTTTAAAGACAAAGACTGGGTTGTGGTGGGTGCCACACCCGCAGAACTCATGTCACAAGGCTATAAGCAAGTGGGCGCGGACTTCCCTGTTTTTCTGCACCCAAAAAGCCAAGAAGAATACGCCCTAGCTCGCACTGAACGTAAATCCGGCCATGGCTATCAAGGGTTTAGTGTTGATTTTGGTAAAAGCGTGACACTCGAAGAAGACCTTGTTCGCCGAGATTTAACCATCAATGCCATGGCACAAGATGACAGCGGCAACATCATTGATCCATTTAATGGCAAAGCAGATATTCAATCGAAAACCCTGCGTCATGTAAGCAATGCCTTTAGCGAAGACCCATTACGGGTTTTACGTGTGGCGCGTTTCGCTGCCCGCTTTCATCATTTAGGGTTTAAAGTGGCGAATGAGACCCTCGATCTGATGACCCAAATCAGCGACTCAGGCGAGCTCAAACACCTTACCCCAGAGCGGGTTTGGGTGGAAACCCAGCGCGCTTTGCATGAGAAAAGCCCATGGGTGTATTTTGAAATACTCAAGCAATGCCATGGCCTAAAAGATACCTTCAGTGAGCTGGATGACTTATTTGGCATTCCCCAGCCAGCCAAGCACCATCCTGAAATCGATACAGGCATCCACAGCTTGCTATCCCTGCAGCAAGCGTGTCTGCTAAGCGAAGACGGTGATGTCCGTTTTGCCGCATTAATGCATGACCTAGGCAAAGCCAAAACGGATCCTGCTAAATGGCCACAACATATTGCCCATGAAACCCTAGGTTTAAAACCAATCCAAGCCTTATGTGACCGCTTACGCGTGCCAAATCAATACCGAGAACTAACACTAAAAGCCTGTGAATTTCATACTCACATTCACCGTGCATTTGAATTAAAAGCCAGCACCATCTTCAAGGTATTCAAACAATGCGATGCCCTGCGCAAGCCTGAGCGCTTTGAAAAGCTGCTGCTGGTTTGCCAAGCGGACGCTCATGGGAGAACTGGTTTAGAAAACACACCGTATACACAAGTCAGTTACATGCAAACCATGCTAGCCGCTTGCAATCAGGTGAATCACCAAGACATCGTTGCCTCAGGTATTAAGGGGCCAGAGCTTGGTAAAGCGATTGAACAAGCACGAATCAACGCCATAGAATATATGAAAAAAGCAGAGCATAATCATGAATAAAACCGTACTCATTACTGGCGGTGCCCAGCGCATTGGTGCCTCCATCGCCCGCTTGTTACATAAAAACAATTACGATGTTTTTTTGCATTATGGCCAAAGTAAGCAAGCGGCATTAGCACTACAAAAAGAGCTGAACGAACGACGGGAAGGCTCATGTGAATTATTCAGTGCCGACTTGAGCGATGAAAACAGCGCCATCATTCTAGAAGAATGGTACAGCGAATTTCATCGCCCACTGGATGCATTAATAAATAATGCCTCTCAGTTTTTTCCAACCCCTTGGCAAGACGCCACACCTAAAAATTGGCAAACTATTTTTAGCAGTAATGTCGAAACCCCATTTTTTTTGATCCAAAAGATGTTGCCGTTTTTAAGCCAAGTCAATGGACAAGTCATCAACCTCATCGACATCCATGCTGAACGAACCCTTGAACAGCACCCTATTTACAGCGCTAGTAAGGCAGCACTTAAGAGCTTGACCCTTTCTTTAGCAAAAGACGAAGGTCATCATATTCGCTGTAATGGTGTGAGCCCTGGCGCCATATTATGGCCAGAGCAAGAAGACAACATGAGCAATGAAGCGAAGCGCGACATCTTGAATAAGATTCCTATGAAGCGCATGGGGCGTGTGGATAACATTGCCGATACGGTTTTGTTTTTATGCAATAACGATTACATGAACGGTCAGATCATCAACGTCGATGGCGGGCGCACGGTTTATAGCTAGATGTAACATCACTGGTTGAGATGTAAATTGTAGGGTGGGCACTGCCCACCTTTACATTCTTAGGTCGGACAGTGTCCGACCTGTTTCTTAATCCACTGCCTAATTTTAAAGTTCAACCTGCCACAAGTTTTGCGAGTCTTTATCAAAGAAAAACCACAGTCGGCCATAGGTGACTTGTAATTCTGGATGCACTTCATCCGCAGCAATGTCGTTCATCGGTAACAACACAAAGGCATTTTTTGTAATTTCATCACGGGGCAATTGCACCCCGTCTATCTCACCAATTAAATCATCGTAGGTCAGGATATCGATATCCAATGTACGACCGCTGAATCGTGGGCCGGTACGTTTGCGACCATACTGATCTTCTATACCTTTTAGTACTTCGTTTAATTCACCCACGCTTAATAGCGTCTCAAACTTCGCCACTAGGTTATAGAAGTTATCACCTTCAAACCCCACCGCTTCACTTTCGTAAATGGGCGACAAAACCAAGGCACCGAAATGCTCGGCCAATGCCTTTAAACAACCAGAGATATTCTTTTGCTTGTCTATGTTACTGCCAATACTGACATAAACTTGAGCCATGAAATGGAATCCTTTTACTTATTCCCGCGCTCTATCATTACACCTACACCACTGGCTTGTGGAATGGCAGTTGGTTTGGCCAGTTTTAACTGCAACCAAGGCACACTGAATTCAGTCATTAAAATATCGGCAATATTTTCAGCCATGGTTTCGACCAATAAAAACTCACTGGCGGATATAAAATCAGTCAAACGATCACACACCGCTTTGTAATTCAGTGCTTTTTCAATATTTTCTGATTGAGCAGCGGGCTTATTGTCCCAAGCCATTTGCAGGTCAACGCGCACACGCTGCTTAACCTCACGCTCCCAATCATATATACCAATGATGGTTTCGATTTCTAAACCATCTATAAAAACTGTGTCCATAACGTTTCCGTAAAATACTAAATGGAAGGCGAAAGGCATACACCACCTCCCGCAAACAAACATAACCGCAAGATTTCATCTATTGATAATCACACAAAATGAAATCCTTAACGGCCGTCAAGGCAAGTTGCGTCAAATACTCTCAAGTTGGTCCATTGGCCATCTTGGATGAATAACAATCTCTTCGCTGTCTTGCTGGCCTGCCTTCATACGCTGACAACCCGCATACGCAATCATGGCACCGTTGTCGGTACAAAATTCAGGGCGCGGATAAAACACTTCGCCGTGTAATTTATCCATTAGGGCGTGCAATTTTTCACGCAGATATTTATTCGCACTCACGCCACCGGCAATCACCAGTCGTTTGCGTCCAGTTTGTTCAAGTGCTCGTTTACATTTAATGGCCAATGTATCCACCGCTGCCTGCTCAAACGCCAATGCAATATCCGCTTTATCCTGTTCAGTTAAACCGGTTTCTTGCTCGCACTTAGCAATCGTGTTGCGCGCAAACGTTTTAAGACCACTAAATGAAAAATCCAAACCCGGTCTGTCTGTCATAGGGCGTGGGAATTTAAAACGCCCTTGTGTACCCTGCTGGGCTAATTTTGCGATGTGCGGGCCACCGGGATAAGGCAGATCCATCATCTTAGCCGTTTTATCAAACGCTTCACCGGCGGCATCATCAATGCTTTCACCCAACATCTCATATTGGCCAATGCCTTTTACATCCACCAACTGGGTGTGTCCGCCACTGACCAGCAAGGCAACAAATGGAAACTCAGGGGCGTTTTCTTCTAATAACGGGGCCAAAAGATGCCCTTCCATATGATGTACAGCAAGGGTCGGAAGCCCCCAGCTCCACGCTAAGCTGCGAGCTAAACAAGCCCCCACTAACAATGCACCGGCCAAACCAGGGCCAGAGGTGTAGGCGATACCGTCTAATTCGTTTGAGGTGGTATTGGCCTTTGTCATCACTTCTTTAATAAGTGGGATGGCTTTGCGTATGTGATCGCGGCTCGCCAACTCAGGAACCACACCACCATAAATAGCGTGCATTTCGACCTGACTGTACAATGCGTGGGACAATAGCCCCTGTTCAGAATCATAAATAGCGATTCCGGTTTCATCACAACTGCTTTCTATGGCTAAAACCCGCATACTCACCTCATATTTTTTGCGCCAGCCATTTTACGCAGCCTGCGCCCAGAACACCAGAACCCAGTGTTTGCGCGGGGTTATGCGCATAAATACGGCGTATCACCTATACTCCACTGAGCTTTGCAATTAGCAAACAAAGCGAGTAGAATCCCCCGCCTCAATAGGGCCTGAGTGACTGCAAAGCACTCGGCGTCAGGAAACTGATTAATTCCTAGTGGGTGATTTTCACCGACTAAGTCAACTGATACACATAGGGTAGATTGAATGCCACAAGTTAAAGTAAAAGAAAACGAGCCATTTGACGTAGCACTACGTCGTTTCAAGCGTTCTTGCGAGAAAGCCGGTGTACTATCTGAAGTACGTCGTCGTGAACAGTTCGAAAAGCCAACTGCTGAGCGTAAGCGCAAAAAAGCAGCTGCTGTTAAGCGTCATGCTAAAAAAGTTTCACGCGAACAGCGTAAAATGACTCGTCTTTACTAAGCCATACTGAATTAGAGAGACAGACATGAGTGAGCAAGGACTGGTTCAACAGTTAAAAGATGCAGTAAAAGCTTCTATGCGTGCGAAAGATAAGCCACGTACTCAAGCCCTGCGTCTGATCCAAGCCGAGCTCAAACGTGTTGAAGTTGACGAACGCATCGAACTGGATGACGCTCGTGTCCTTACCATTATGGATAAGATGGTAAAACAACGCCGTGATTCCATTAAGCAATATGAAGACGCTGGTCGTACTGAACTTGCTGAAGTGGAACACTACGAAGTGAGCGTTATTCAGGACTTCCTACCAGAAGCCCTATCTGCGGAAGAACTTTCAGCCATTGTTGATAAAGCAGTGGCTGAAGTTAATCCATCAGGTATGCAGGATATGGGGAAAGTCATGGCGCTAGTTAAACCTCAGGTACAAGGTCGTGCCGATATGGGTGACGTAAGCAAACTTGTAAAAGCCAGTTTTGCTTAACCGACCTAAAGCCTAGCAATCTCTTTCAAGATTCCTATCAAACTGGCATTCTTAGCCAGATATGTTTACTTAATTTACTTTCGAGATCGCCTTTACTAGCGAACCGAAATAAGTACACAACCGTGTAACGTAGATAGGTTTAACCCTGTGACTGGCCGCATTCCACAAAATTTCATCGATGATTTACTATCCCGCGTTAATATCGTTGATGTGGTTGATAGTCGCGTGCGCTTAAAAAAAGCCGGTAAAAACCATCACGCCTGCTGCCCTTTTCATAGTGAAAAAAACCCTTCGTTCACCGTCGCATCCGACAAACAGTTCTATTATTGCTTTGGCTGTGGCGCAAAAGGCAACGCCATCGGCTTTGTCATGGAATACGATCACATCGATTTCCCAGAAGCGGTTGAATTGCTTGCCGGTACAGTCGGTCTTGAAGTACCTAAAGAAGAAAGCAGCCCTTTTCAGCAAAAGCAGCAACAAGAGCGTGCCTCCCATTACGATTTAATGAACAGCGCCAGCGAGTTTTATCAACAACAGCTACGCTTTCATGCCGACAAAGACGCCCCCGTTAACTACCTGAAAAAACGTGGGCTTTCGGGCAAAGCCGCTAAGTTCTTTGGTATCGGCTTTGCCCCACCAGGCTGGGACAATTTAAAAAGCACACTGGCCACCGACGACGACAAACTAAAAGCCCTCATCGATACCGGCATGCTCATCAGCAAAGAAGACGGCAAATGCTACGACCGTTTTCGCAATCGTGTGGTCTTTCCCATTCGCGATGTGCGTGGGCGTACCATAGGTTTTGGCGCGCGCACCCTGGGTGACGACAAACCCAAATACCTCAATAGCCCTGAGACCAGCATATTCAACAAAGGTCATGAGCTGTATGGCCTATACGAGTGTCGTCAAATTCGCCAACCACTTAAGCGTTTTGTGGTGGTTGAAGGGTATATGGACGTGGTCGCCCTTCATGAGTTTGGCATTCATTACGCAGTGGCCACCCTCGGCACGGCCACCAGCAGCACGCACCTACAAAAGTTATTTAAAATCGCACCGGAAATTGTGTTCTGTTTCGACGGTGACGCGGCCGGTCGAAAGGCGGCAAAACGCGGCCTTGAATTGGTGCTCCCCATTCTCGAAGATGGCCAACAAATTCGCTTTATGTTCTTACCCGAAGGGGAAGACCCAGACACAGTGGTGCGCAAAGAAGGCAAAAGCGGCTTTGAACAACGCTTGTCTTATGCACAAGGCATCAGTGAGTTTTTGCTGCAAACCATCAAACAAGACATTGATGACAGCGAAAGCCTAGAAGGCCGTGCACGCCTAGCAAAATTGGCCGCGCCCATGATTCAGCAAATACCAGGGCCGGCCTTGAAAAGCCTGTTCTGGCAGGCATTGTCAGAAGAGACCCGCCTTGAAAGCCAAGAGCTAAAAGAGATGGGACAAGCGGAAGAAAATATCAGCCTTATGCGCGAACAACAGCGTGAAAATCAGACTCACTCCGCGCCAGTACCACAGCACCGTCATGACGATATCCACCCTGACAGTACTCCAAGCTATCATAATGATGAATACGCCCAAGCACCGGCTCAAATTGCAGAACACCCACTGATTAAACAAGCCATCGCACTGATCTTGCACGCGCCACACGTGGTGCAAAGCTTTGGTGATCTTGCCTTCCTACAAACCTACGAAGGTCATTACAGCCAATTACTGCAAAAACTGGTCGCTCAACTTCAAGCCTCCCCCCAGCAAACCCTATTGGACGCATTGAGCCTTCTTGCCACAGATAACGACTACCAAGAATATAAAAACTTAACGCAAGAGCATAATCGAAGTGAAGGCCATTTAAGCCAAGAGCAGGTTGCCACCGACTGCCTAAGCCAGCTGCGTTTGAAAACCGCCAAGCTCATAAAAGCCAAATTAATTCGCCAAGCCGCCAACAAAGGTGGCTTTAAACATCTACAATCAGATGATCAACAAATGTTCCATTGGGCCAGCGCCATCTTAGATTTGAACCTTTTACACACCAAGCTCATCAAAGCAGGTGGAAAGCTTGAGTCACTGAGCCCACAGGAACAGGATAAATATCGCCAATTAACCGGGCAAACCCCTTGAAAGGGGCAAAAAAAACCCCATTATCAATTACTTAATCACATCAGTGCTGGATAACCCGTAACCAGACGATTATAATTACGGGTTCGATTCGCGTACAGTACAGGACAACATAGGGTATATATGGCCGCCACACAACAGTCCCGTCTTAAAGAGCTCATAGCCAAAGGCAAGGAACAAGGTTACCTAACCTATGCTCAGGTAAATGACCACCTTCCAGATGACATTGCCACACCTGAACAGGTAGAAGACATCATTCGCATGATCAACGACATCGGTATTACCGTTGCCGAGGTCGCGCCGGATTCTGACACCATGATCATGGGCGACAACAACACTGATGAAGCAGCAATGGAAGAAGCCGCAGCGGCACTTGCAGCTGTAGAAAGTGATGTGGGCCGCACCACTGACCCTGTGCGTATGTATATGCGTGAAATGGGTACCGTTGAACTTTTGACCCGTGAAGGGGAAATTGTCATTGCCAAACGAATCGAAGAAGGTATTCGTGAAGTAATGGCCGCACTTTCATATTTCCCTGGTGCCGTACGTACTGTCTTAAATGCAGTAGAAGAATCCATGGCCGATGAAGAAATCAACCGTCTTGGCGACGTGTTTAACGGTTTCATCGATGCCAGCGACGACGACCCAGTTCCAGCAACACCGATCTCTGCTGAAGCAAAAGCTGAAAAAGAGAAAGAAAAAGAAGAAGCCGCTGACGACGCCGAAGATGATGACGACACAACGGATGCCCCGTCTGGCCCAGATCCTGTTGAAGTTAAACGCCGCATGGCCGAGATCGAAAAGCAGCTTCTGAAAACAGAAAAAGCCATCGAAAAGCATGGCCGTGGCAGCAAGCAAGGCGACAAAGAAAACGGCATCCTAGCTGAGCTATTTGCACCGATTAAGCTATCGCCAAAATACTTCGATGACCTAGTGGGCAGTGCCCGTGACAACCTTGATGCCATCCGCGCACAAGAGCGTCAACTAATGACCATTTTGACGCGTAAGTGCAAAATGAATCGCCAAGAGTTCATCAAATCTTACCAAGGTAACGAAGGCAATATTGCCTGGGTTGGCGAACTAGCCGAAAGCGGTAGGAGCTATTCTGAGTCTGTTGTAAATAACAAATACGACCTAGAACGCGCACAAAAGAAAATTGCCCAAGTGGCAAAACGTGTGGGTATTGAAATTACCGACATCAAAGAGATCAACCGTCGCGTAAGTATCGGTGAAGCCCGTGCTCGTCGCGCGAAAAAAGAAATGGTTGAAGCCAACTTACGTTTGGTAATCTCCATTGCGAAAAAATACACCAACCGTGGCTTGCAGTTCTTAGACTTGATCCAAGAAGGCAACATCGGCCTAATGAAAGCGGTAGACAAGTTTGAATACCGTCGTGGTTACAAGTTCTCGACCTATGCCACTTGGTGGATCCGTCAGGCGATTACTCGCTCGATTGCTGACCAAGCCCGTACCATTCGTATTCCGGTGCACATGATCGAAACCATCAACAAGTTAAACCGTGTGAGCCGCCAAATGCTGCAGGAAATGGGCCGTGAAGCCACTCCTGAAGAATTGGCAGAACGCATGGACATGCCTGAAGATAAGATTCGTAAAGTGCTTAAGATCGCCAAAGAACCGATCTCCATGGAAACACCGATCGGCGACGATGAAGACAGCCACCTAGGTGACTTCATCGAAGACGTGAACGGCTCTAGTCCCATCGACCATGCCACTGAAACTGGCTTAGTGGATGCGACCCGTGGCGTGCTTGGCGGCCTAACCGCCCGTGAAAGCAAAGTACTGCGTATGCGTTTTGGTATCGACATGAACACTGACCACACTCTTGAAGAAGTGGGCAAGCAGTTCGACGTAACCCGAGAGCGTATTCGTCAGATCGAAGCGAAAGCATTACGTAAACTGCGCCATCCAAGTCGCAGCGATCACTTGCGTTCGTTCTTAGATGAGTAAAAACATCTAAAAATCATAGACTTAACACTATGAAAAGAGAGCCAAGGACTTTATAATCCGAGGCTCTTTTTTATTGCCTAAATCTTTAGGTTAAAAGAAAGACCTCAACACTCAACTCTTGAGTGCTTGCGGGCCCATAGCTCAGTTGGTTAGAGCAGCGGACTCATAATCCGTTGGTCCCTGGTTCGAGTCCAGGTGGGCCCACCATTATCTCTCCTGTACAAAACTCGGCTCCAGACCTACATATATTTAATATTTTTCTGAATACAAAAAAGCCAACACCCAGCAGGTATTTCAACCTGAAAAGTATTGGCTATTAGACAAGCAAAATTTAAGTTATTAGGCCTTCAGCGCTGAGTCCACCAAGACTTGGGCTTCATCAAAAATACTTTGTAAGTGATCCTTGCCTTTAAAGCTTTCGGCATAGATTTTATAGATGTCTTCGGTTCCCGATGGGCGCGCTGCAAACCAACCGTTTTCGGTAGTGACTTTTAGGCCACCAATGGCTGCATCATTGCCGGGTGCTTTCGTGAGCACTTGAGTAATTTTTTCACCGGCTAACATGTCCGATGTGACTTGCTCTGGTGATAACTTTGAAAGCTTCGCTTTTTGTTCTGGTGTGGCAGGCGCATCAATGCGGTCTGAGCTTGGTTCACCCAGTTGCTCGGTCAGTTCACGATAAATTTCACCAGGGTCTTTGCCGGTGATGGCGGTCATTTCTGCGGACAATAGCGCAGGCGCTAAACCATCTTTATCGGTTGTCCAAACGCGGCCGTCTTTACGTAAAAAAGACGCACCAGCACTCTCCTCACCGCCAAAGCCTAAGCTGCCATCGAATAAGCCATCGGCAAACCATTTAAAGCCCACCGGTACTTCATATATTTTACGGCCAATTTTATGGGCCACTCGGTCAATCATGGAGCTGCTGACGAGGGTTTTACCCACAGCCGCATTGGCAGACCAATGAGGGCGATTTTGGAATAGGTAATCAATACAAGTGGCAAGATAATGGTTAGGCAACATTAAGCCTGCACTATTGGTCACGATACCATGACGGTCGTGGTCGGTATCACAGGCAAAGGTGATGTCGTATTTGTTGCGTATACCAATCAAGCTTTGCATGGCGAAAGACGAGGATGGGTCCATGCGAATTTTGCCATCCCAGTCCAGTGTCATAAAACGAAAGGTTAAATCCACGTCTTTGTTGAGTACGGTTAAATCCAATTTGTAGCACTCAGCGATGGCGCCCCAGTAGTTCACTCCGGCACCGCCTAAAGGGTCGGCTCCCATGCGAATGCCCGCGCCACGAATGGCGTCCATGTTAATGACGTTTTCTAGGTCGTTCACATAAGTATTTAAAAAGTCGTACTCGTGTGTGGTGGGCGCTTTGCGGGCTTGTTCAAACGGCATACGCTTAATGCCATTTAATTTGGCCTCTAATAATTCGTTGGCTTTGTTTTCAATCCACTTTGTGATGTGACCATCGGCTGGCCCACCGTTGGTTGGGTTGTATTTGAAGCCGCCACCGTCTGGTGGGTTATGAGAGGGGGTGATAACAACCCCATCGGCAAGCCCGGTCGTGCGCCCTTGGTTGTAAACAATAATGGCATGGGATAATGCGGGTGTGGGTACGTATTCATCACCGGCCGATATCATCACCTCAACGCCGTTAGCGGCTAATACCTCAAGCGCACTCACAAACGCGGGTTCACTTAGTGCATGGGTGTCGATACCTAAAAACAGTGGGCCGTTAATCCCCTCTTTTTCACGATATAAACAAATGGCTTGGGTGATGGCTAACACATGATTTTCATTAAAACTGTTTTTAAGCGAAGAACCGCGGTGACCGGATGTACCAAAAGCAACGCGCTGAGCTGCGACACTTGGATCCGGTTTTTCACTAAAGTAGGCTGTAATCAGTTTGGATACATTAACCAGTTGATCAGCCGCCGGTAACTGACCAGCTAACGAGTGAACACTCATGATGGGCTTTCCCTAGACAAAATTTAGATCGCTTAACTTTACCCTATGGCGCGCCACACATAAACCGATGAGACGACAGAACCGAGGCAACTTGCTGGGAATTGAATTTAAGAAGGGATTATTGAAGCAGAAACTTCGTTGCTCAGTGCCTTAAAGTTTCATTTTTAATCAGCGTTACGACAACGCTCAGCCGGTTGAGCTAACTGCGTGATCATGTAGGTTTGAAAATCCTGTGGATACCCTTGTTTAGCCAAGGCTTGCTTCATGCATAACAGCCAGGCATCGCGCTCGGCACTGCCAATGGTCAGGTGCGCATGAACCTGTGGAATAGAAATAGGGCCATATTTCTCACGGTATAAGCGTGGCCCCCCTGTCCATGCACATAAAAAGCGTGTGAGTTTATCGCGAGACACCTCTAAGTCAGATGGGTGCATTTGACGAATACGTTGCGATTCTTTTAGCTGCGACATAATGTCATAAAAGTCATCGACGAGTTTTTTGATGCCGTCATACTCACCAGCGGCTTGATACGTGGCATCTTCTTGGCCATAGGGTTTTGTCATCGTGTGTACTCTATCTTGTTACTGCTTTCCAATATCGTCACCCATAAAAAACGCCCCGTAGGGCGCTTGATATTCGCTAAGCCTGACCCTTGCGATTGACTTTTTTCTTACGCTTGGCCACCTTGTCGCGCTTGGCTTGGCGAATAGCATCGGTTTGTTTTAGACGTTCGCCACGCTTGGATTTATTAAAGATACGATCTTCTTTGGTATCGCCAAATGGGTTTTCACCCGATTTAAATTCAAAGCGAATCGGTGTGCCACTGATTTTAAGCACGCGTCTGAAGGTGTTCCCTAAATACCGTTTATAACTATCGGTTAAAGACGCGGTTTTATTACCGTGCACAACAATGATTGGTGGGTTCATGCCACCTTGGTGCGCGTAACGTAATTTAACACGGGAGGTGCCCACCACAGGTGGCTGATGATCCATCACGGCATCTTCAAGAATACGGGTTAACTGAGAGGTGGACATATCCAAATGGGCACTTTGATACGCTTCGTTTACCGAGTCGTATACGTTACCCACACCGGTGCCGTGTAGCGCACTGATAAAATGCATGTCGGCCCAGTCAACAAACGTTAGGCGACGCTCAATTTCTTTTTTCACAAAATCTTTTTGTTCAAGCTCCATGCCGTCCCATTTATTCAATGCGATGACTAACGCGCGACCCGCGTTTAACACAAAGCTCAGCATGGTGAGGTCTTGTTCAACAATGCCATCACGGGCATCGATCACAAGCACACAGACGTTACTGTCTTGGATGGCTTGAAGGGTTTTGATGATGGAGAACTTTTCCACCGCTTCAGAAATACTTTTACGACGACGCACACCGGCCGTATCGATCAGGGTATATTTTTGGCCATGGCGCTCGTAAGGAATATAGATGCTGTCCATGGTGGTACCGGCTTGGTCAAATACCACAACACGATCTTCACCGAGCATGCGGTTAACCAAGGTAGACTTACCCACATTAGGACGGCCCACAACCGAGATTTTAATCCCTCTGTGTTTCTCTTCTTCCTCACCTTCTACCACGTCAAACTCAGATGGCAGTTCAGACAGAACCAGTTCCATCAGTAGGCTCACGCCACGGTTATGAGAGGCCGCGATAATTTGCAGTTCGCCCAAACCTAACTCATGGAAGTCGAGAACCGCAATATCTGGATTCAAACCATCAATCTTGTTCACCACCACATAGGTTTTCTTTTCTAGCGTGCGCAGGTGCTTGGCAATCATGATGTCCGCTGGGGTTAACCCTGCACGGGCATCCACTAAGAACAGTACGACATCAGATTCTTCAATGGCTTGAAAGCTTTGCTCGGCCATTTTTTCATCTAAGCCCACTTCCATGCCGCTGATACCGCCTGTATCAACAACGATATAATCACGCTCACCCACTTTACCAGCACCGAATTTACGGTCACGGGTCAAGCCGGCAACGTCAGCCACTAAGGCATCACGTGTGCGCGTTAGGCGATTAAACAGAGTGGACTTACCCACATTTGGGCGGCCCACAAGGGCGATTACAGGATTCATTATGCGTGCGATTCTATGAAGTATATGTGCATATAATAGCAGTTTTTGCTTATGAAAGCGCCAAGCAAATACCGCCGAATTGATTTTGTCTTAAGCAAAAACGCCCCTGCAGGTAACCCTACAGGGGCGTTTTGTAAGTGTGTGTTACTTATCTAGCTTAAACACACTCAAGTAGCCTGAATTGCTGATCGCCACAAGGAAATCATCACTGGCCAACAAGGTTGTACGAATACCATCATCATAGTCAAATTGACGTGATGGGTGGCGCATACCATAGCTGCCTGTACGTACCCAAGAAACCGGGGGGCGTACCAGTTGGTCACGGCCCACTATGGTGCCATCAAGCTGTTTAATTAAATGGATGTAACCTTCAAAGTCGGTGACCGCAATGTGGTTTGCAAACAAAACCGGCTCGCTTAACTGACGACCTTCTAAGTCCGCTTGCACCCAAACATCATTGGTACTTTGATCATCAACCGCAAGGATATGATCGTCGTCCGATACTAGGTAAATATTACCCAAGCCATTTAATGGACCATGATAGCTTGACGCTTCACGCTTCCAGATTGCTTTACCGTTACGTAAATCAATGGCCATTACATATCCCTGATAGCCCGCAACAAACAAGGTGT
>JBNMQC010000046.1:0-15746 GCA_051277445.1 Bermanella sp.
TTTACGCTTGCTACTAATGGGTGTGTTTGTGGCGAAAGATAAAACACAATCCAGTGCCATTATTGCCGAGCAAGGCCGTGATGGAGAGTTCTTCAAGATTGGCGATCGAGTGCAGGGCCGTGCACTGCTCTCTCAGGTTTATGAAGATAAAGTGATTTTAGATAACAGCGGTAAGTTTGAAACGCTTACGTTTGAAGAAACACAAAAAGCGCTGCAAGGCATTACAGCTAATGCGCCAAGAGTCACCAAAGCTGCGCCGCCTTCCTCGCGCAACGATCGTAAAGAATTTAAACAAGCCCTGCGTGGTGTGCGTACAGCAGAGCAGTTTGTTGGCTTTGCTAAAGAGCAATTAGAAGATCCACAGCAAGCGATGGAGAACTTAGGCTTGCAGGCAACCGGTGACGGTTATGTATTAACACCTTCATCCACCATGTTAATGAGCATAGGGATGAAACCGGGAGACAAGTTAATCTCTGTTAATGGTTATCAGTTGGGTAACCCTGAGCAGGATAAATCAATCATTGATGAAGTTTACGCATCTGGAAGTGCCCGTATTGTCATTGAACGTGGCAGTCGACGTATGACCATCAATCACGCGTTTTAAATATGGTCTTGGATATGAAAATAAGAAATTGGATTCACGCCGTCATTTTGTTGTTGCTACTCCCTAGCACCCTAGCACTGGCTGACGAAGAACAAACTTGGAAAGTCAGCTTAAAAGACGCGGATATTAAAGCCTTTATTTCTCAAGTGGCCAACATTACCGGTTACAGCTTTGTTATTGACCCTCGTGTAAAGGGTAAAGTGACCATTGATTCTAATACGTCCATGTCGAAAGAAGACGTGTATGAAATGTTTCAATCGGTGTTGCAGGTGCATGGCTTCGCGGCAATTCCTGCTGGCGGCATCATTAAAATTGTTCAGCAGAATGATACCAAGCAAGAAGGCGGCATGCCGACCGCTTTGCGTACCACGAAGCAAAGTGAACAATTAATTACCCAAGTGATTCAAATCAAAGACACGCCAGCACTGGATCTTGTTCCTATTCTGCGCCCAATGGTGGCGAAATACGGTCACCTAGCCGGTGTGAAAAGTGCCAATGCGTTAATTGTGACTGACCATGCTTCTAACGTGCGCCGTTTAGAAAAAATCATTGAACGCCTAGATGGCTCAGGCGTGTCAGAGCTTGAAGTGGTTCAGCTTGAAGAGGCTTGGGTGGGGGATATCGTGGATATTCTTACCAGCCTTGACCCAGAAAAAGTCAGCGAAGGGGGCAAAACAAAAGAAGCCAGTGGTGTTGCCGGGCGTATTCGAGTGGTGGCCGATGAACGTGCTAACCGTTTAATTATTCGCGGTGAGAAAAGTGCCCGTGAAAAAGTCAAAGGCCTTATCTTAAGTTTAGATAAGCCATCTAAATTCTCAGGCAAAGCATCGGTATTGCGTTTACAGCACGCTGACGCAAAAGAAATGGCCGACTTATTAAAGAATTTGATGGGCGATGTCAAAGATGAAAAAGGCAAAAGCCAAGCCACTACAGGCGTAAGTATTCATGCAGACACCGGCTTAAATGCCTTGGTTGTTCGCGCAGAGCCGTCCACCATGAGTGAAATAAAAGAGATCGTCTCGCAGCTGGATATCCGTCGCGCTCAGGTATTGATTGAAGCAGCCATTTTAGAAGTCTCAGGTAATAAAGATAACCGAGTGGGTGTGCAGACCGCACTGGTTGATGGGGATGCCGTTGCCAAAGGTAGTAGTGACACACCTCTGACGGCCACGAGCTTTTCCGATGCGGGCACCAGCATCATTGACATGATCACAGGCATTGCCAGCGGTACCTCGTTACCACTGAGTTCAGGTTTAACCCTAGGTGGGGCAGGCAAGGCGGGTAGTAATGATTTTGCTTTCTTGATTCAAGCTTTAGAGTCGGTATCCAACACTAACTTGCTCAGTACACCCAGTGTGATGACTCTTGATAACCAAGAAGCTGAAATCATTGTGGGTCAAAACGTACCGTTTGTAACGGGCCAGCAAACCACCAGTAACAGCAGTTCTAACTTGTTTAATACCATTGAACGTAAAGATATTGGTACCACATTAAAAGTGATTCCTCATGTTCAAAACGGTAAGTTCATCCGCTTAGAAGTGGAGCAAAGTACTGAGTCCGTATCGACGACAACCGTAGAGGGTCAAGCTGACTTAATCACGAACAAGCGTGAAATTAAAACCCAGATTCTGGCCGAAGACGGTGAAATTATTATGCTGGGTGGTTTGATTCGCGATGCGGTTGAGCAAAGTGAAAGCAAGGTACCTTTTTTAGGTGATATTCCCATTCTGGGTTGGTTGTTCCGCTCTTCAAGTGAAGTGCACGTGAAACAAAATTTGATCGTTTTATTAAAATCCACCGTTATTTTGGATAAAGAAAGTAATAACGATATCTTACGTCGCAAATACGACGGCATTTACGATGTGGACTTAAGCAAACACATTGGTGATGAAGGTATAGATGAAAAACTAAGAATGTTGTTTGACCACTAGTCCATTGTTAAAGCATAAAAAAACCAAGCTTTTGCTTGGTTTTTTTATGCCTGTTAATTAAGTGGTTATCTTAACCCCTTTAATTAACGATCCTAAAGCAAGGCTCATATTCAGTGCCGCCCGGTAGCTTCATTCGATTGTGTTTCACCATACTACTGAGCAGTTCTTCCATGGGGGCAATGATTTTACTGTCACCATGGATCTCAAATGGGCCAAATTCTCTTACCGCTAATATGCCATCTTGTTTCACGTTACCTGCCACAATGCCACTGAATGCGCGGCGCAAGTTAGCGGCGAGAATATGAATCTCTTGGTCAAAGGATAAATTCAACTTGCTCATGTTTTCATGACTGGGAACAAAGGGTGTTTGGAATTCTTTGTCGATGGTGAGCATCCAATTATAGAAAAAGGCATCGTTGTTTTCTTTGCGAAATTGGGTCACTTTTTGAATATTGTCCCGCATATAAACCGCCACCTGCTCGGGATCATCAATAATAATTTTATAGCGCTGACGGGCTTGCTCACCTAAACACTGAGCGATGAAAGCATCGATTTGTTCAAAGTACGCTTTCGCAGAACTTGGGCCGGTAAAGACTAAGGGGAAGGGAATGTCTTTGTTTTTTGGGTGAAGCAAGATACCGAGCAAGTATAGAATTTCTTCTGCGGTGCCAGCGCCCCCTGGGAATACAATAATACCGTGCGCACAGCGCACAAAGGCTTCTAGGCGCTTTTCAATGTCCGGCAGGATGACGAGCTCATTTACGATTGGGTTAGGCGCTTCAGCGGCGATAATGCCCGGTTCCGTGATGCCCACATAACGACCACGGCGATTGTGCTGTTTAGCATGGCCGATGGTGGCCCCTTTCATTGGGCCTTTCATGGCACCGGGTCCGCAACCGGTTCCCACGTCGAGGGCTCGCAAGCCAAGCTGGTAGCCCACAACCTTGGTGTAATCGTATTCTTCTCGGCTGATACTGTGCCCGCCCCAACAAACCACGAGGTCCGACGTCATACCATAACGCAGCATATTGGCGTTGCGTAAAATATGAAACACCATATTGGTGATTTGCTCGCTATTTTGTTCTTGGTCATCACTGGCGAGAAATTTAGGGTTGTTAATGATTTCATCATGTATATAAATAATATCGCGCAACACGGCAAATAAATGTTCGCGAATGCCAAAAATTACTTCGCCATCGACAAATGCATCATTGGGTGCATTGATTAAATCCAATACGATACCGCGATCTAATTGAATGACTTGAATGTCAAAGTCATCATATTCTTTCTTTTCATCCATGTAATCGTCACTCATGCTGCCGCAATTAAGTACGGCAAACGCGCAACGTTTGAATATTTCGTGAAGACCGCCTTCACTGACATCTTTTAAGCGGTTGACTTCGTGACGGGATAAAACTCTGAGTGCTTTGCGAGGGGTAATTCTAACTTGTTCTACGGCCATATAGATCATCCATCTTCTTATTACTAAAACTAATTATAGTGGTGCTAGCGGTTTGTTCATTTTAATTGAATTAACGGCCCCCTTGTTATGCCCAAAACTCCATGGGGCCATATTGGCTTGTGAGTTTTAATATGTCGCTGCGAGTGACCATACCCAGTAATTCTCTTTGTTCGTTAACGATTGGCAGGCATCCAATGTGCTCATCAAACATGACGTGGGCCAGTTGATGAATGTCCGTTTGCTCTGTGGCGGCGTAGACTTTTTTTTGTAGCCATTGAGAGCGTGAGTGTTTAAACGCCAGTGCCTTTAAAATGTCACCTTCTGAAACAATTGCATTGAGCGTGCCGTTTTGTGTGATGGGGAGGTGCTTAATAGTATGTTTTTGCATGATTTTCCATGCGGTTTCTAATTCCAAGTGAGCTATATCTAGGCTGATTGCGGGCTGACTCATGATTTCAAACGCTTGAAATACTTTTTGTATGGGGTTATTGGACTGCTGATTTTCAGCGTAGGTTTTGTGGCCAGATTGTGACTGGCCTTTCACTGGGCGAACCGGATTGCTCGCATCCAGAGGAGCCGTGCCTGACTGCTTGGGCACCGTGTATTGGCGGATGGCAGGGCTGCCTTGATCAATCATGATAAAGGGCATAATACCTTCTTAATCAGTAGGTGGGCTGATCAAGCGTTTAAACTGCGCTTTCTCATAGTCACTGGCTTTGAGCCACCAGAACTGTAGCTGCTTAAGATTAGGATAGGAAACGGTTTGCACTTCGTCATCTTTCTTAAACGCCAGAGGATCTTCTTTGTCGATATGGCTACCTGGAATCACTTGATGGTCACTGACGAGATTGACGCTTGGGTTGGCAATGAATTGCTGCGCTTGACGTAAAGAGCCCAGTGGCGGCGTTTGAATGCGCAGTACCTCGCCCGCTTTAAA
Organism: Bermanella sp.; assembly: GCA_051277445.1. GTDB lineage: Bacteria > Pseudomonadota > Gammaproteobacteria > Pseudomonadales > Oceanobacteraceae > Bermanella. The sequence goes on from JBNMQC010000046.1 coordinate 4,935, forward strand.
TGTTGCGGTAAAGGTGATTTGTCCTGTTGTGAGTGTTTGATGGTTATCGGCATCGATTTGAAAAAGGTCGTTATAGCGCATCACCAAGGTGTGTAAGCCAGCTGTGAGCTTGATGTTTAAATCATGATTGCGAAACGTTTGATTGAATTGCGCGACTTCTTGGCCATCGAGACTGAGGAGTTCAAAATTAAGAGGCAGGATTAGTTGTACCTCTTGATCGTGCCCGATGGCAGGCCCGTCATATAAGCGGACTTGTTGCGCAGTGCTACAACCTTGGATGAAAAGAATGATCAATAGAAAAATAGAGCGCATAAACTGTCTTCTTAAGGAGTTTTCACGGTCATTGTGGGGCTGATGATAGGGATATTCAAGGGATCGTTGAGTTTGTAGCGCTTTGGGTTTATAACGACTGCATGTTTTAAAGGTGAATTTATGCAACGTACATTTCGATTAACCATTTCTTGTCCCGATGGCATTGGCATAGTGGCAAAAGTCGGTCAGTTTGTTTCCAGTCATGGTGGCTGGATCGTAGAAGCAAGTCATTATGCTGACCCAGTAAGTGGTTGGTTCTTCATGCGCCATTCAATCAAAGCAGAATCGTTACCCTTTTCTTTGGAAGAGTTTAAGCGCCAATTTGCGCCCATTGCAGAAGAGTTCTCAATGGAATGGTCAGTCAACGATAGCGCCGAAAACAAAAAGTTGGTGTTGCTGGCCTCTAAAGAGAGTCATTGCTTGGTGGACTTATTACACCGCTGGCATAGTGGCGAGTTAAAGTGTGATATTCCGTGTGTGATTTCTAACCATGATGATTTACGCAGCTTGGTGGAATGGCACGGTATTCCGTTTTTTCATGTGCCCGTGGATAAAGCGAACAAAGCGGAGCATTTTCATCGAGTGAGTCAGCTGATTGCGGAACACAAGGCTGACAGCATTGTGCTAGCGCGCTATATGCAAATTTTACCAGCGGATGTGTGCGAAACGTATGAAGGGCGCATTATCAATATACATCATAGTTTCTTGCCATCGTTTGCTGGTGCTAAACCTTATCATCAAGCGGCGCAGCGTGGTGTGAAATTGATTGGTGCTACCTGTCATTATGTGACCCAAGAGTTGGATGCTGGCCCTATTATTGATCAAGACGTGATTCGTATCAGTCACAAGGATACGGTTGAAGACATGGTGCGCTTAGGTAAAGACGTTGAAAAAATGGTGCTCAGTCGCGGTGTGCGTTTACACCTTGAAGATAAAGTACTGCGTCATGGTAATAAAACCATCGTGTTCTAATTTAGGCTTAAGGTTCTGAACTGAGCGCTCTTAGCCATCCATGGCTTCACGCTATACGGTTCGTCCTGAACGTAAAAACCCGCTAAAAAGCGGGTTTTTTTGTATTCAGCGTTGAGTGAAACTTAGCTGCGGACTTTTTTCAATAAGCTCATGCTACGACCAGGGTGCAAGCTGATGCTTGGCGTTTGGTCAGCCACTTGCTGGTGACTGTGACGTAGACGGAAGTTTTTATCAATCCGGCGAACACACAAGGTTAGACGAACGGTTAACCAGCGATAGTCTTGAGTGTTGCGAGTGTGAAGCACAACAGACGCTTCGTTATCGATGATCTCTTGGCAAATCGGCTTAAGTGCGGTGCGAATTTCACGGGTTTCACGGCCATCAATAAGCTCTTGATCAAGGTTAAAGTCGGCAATGGGTTTCGACTGCTCTTCTGCATTGTTGATCGCTTTTGCCGCAGTATTGGCTTTTTCACGTTGTGCTTTTAAAGTGGCCAATTTAGCCGCGGCTTCACGTTTGGCTTGTTCTTCCTTACGAAGCTGGGCCAATTTACGTTCTTTTTCTTCCGCTAGACGGCGACGATCAGCGGCTTCTTTTTCTGCTTTTTGCTTGGCTAAGCGGGCTGCAGCCAGTTGCTTCTCTTTTTTCGCTTGTTCGGCTTTGGCTTTTGAATCATCTTTTTTCGCAACGGCCGCAGGTTTCGGCGCGGCTGCTTTTTGAACAGGAGCTGGCTTGGCTTTAGCAACGGCGGTGTTGCCACCGAATACTTTATCAAGCTTATCTTGGGTCGCTTCTAGGCCTGGAGTAAGGTAGGCCAGCATCCATACGTTATCTAGGTATAACTGAGCTTGGGTGAATTTTTTAGAGGCAATCGACTTATTGGCCATCTCCACGTAAATCTTACCCACTTGATACACGCGACTGTTGATGCGCTGGTCGTAGGGTGCGATGGATTTAAACTGCCAGATTTTGTCGATGGCATTGTTACCCGCAGGAGAGCTTAAGCGTTTGGCGCTGATGTCCGCATCGATCTTGGATAATAGTTGATCGGTCTTTTCGTCGGCGATAACTGCACTGGACAACACTGAAACTAACAAATAGGTCAGTGCCGCTTTGAATATGGTTTTCATAGGCAATACTCAGTTTTTTGTTTTTATATCGGTATTTGATGGCCATTATTGCCTAGGCCTATGGGATAATGCAATGCTTGCATCGGTCTGAATGGGCTAATTTCCGCCGATATAGTTAAATGTGCTAAGAAAAGGAGCCGAAAATGTTGCGATGGGGCATGATTTTATTGTTTTTACCGTGTGTCGTACTGGTGACCCTATACATGATGGAGGCGCAAGATGTCGCACGCTGTCTAGAGATGGGGGGAAGCTGGGATTATGCGCTAGGTGTGTGCGATCAGCAGAATACCCATGAGTTTGTTTCATTTATGACGCGCCATGGTTTCTGGGTAAATAGCGGCATGTTGGTGTCGATTGTGGGGTTGATGATGGGAACTTGGGGCATGATCTTAAAAGGCATGTCGACGCCGAAAGACCGTGACTAAGTGCGGTTAGCTGTCGCTCTCGCCACCGCGATAGCGAAACTCAAGGTGGCGATAATGGCGGGATAGCTTTTGCGATTGAGGAATATCGTAGCGGTACACTTGGCGTACTGCGCGCATGGCTGAGCGGTCAAGCTGTAGGTTGCCGCTAGGAAGGTGTACCCATGCATCGCTCAGGTATCCGTATTCGTCAATATCCAAGCGAATGATGCCCCAAGTGTCGGGGCTCAGGCCGGTGGGTTTGACCCACACAAAGTTCACCTGCTGGCTGATGCGTTTTAATACTTCGTTATACCAGCGGGCCTTTTCTTCCTCTTCTTTATCTAACGGGGAAGCCACCGAGTTATCAGCGAGATCCGCTTCATTGAGTTCTTGTAAATCCAGCCCTTTCTTTTCCATTTGCTGTTTCGCAATTTCTTGTGCTTTTAAAAAGTCACTTAACAGTGGGCTGTTGGGATTCACCTTGCTACTGGTCGGGCTGGGTGAGGTTGGAGACGATGTTTCATTGGCTTGGGTTGGCTGTTGGGCATTGGCCTGCCCATTTGTTGGGGGCTGCTTACTGCCGCCGGCTTGTTCCGCTAAACCATCGCTGGTATTGGCTTTTGTTATATCGTCTTCAAGATGGCGCGGCGGCGGTATGTCTGGTTCGGGTGCCACGGGCTCAGGATCCGCGGGTTTGGGCGGCTGGGGTGTGGGAGCCAAAGTAAACTCTAACGGGCGCTCGTCCTTTTTCTTAGGCACAGCAGGCTGCTCGGTGAGCAACCAAGGCAGAAAAACCAAAAGGTGTAACAGTAAGCTGATGAAAACAGTAAAGCGAAACGCAGACTTCATAGACTAAGGCGGATCAACGGGCGTTTAACATATGGGACACCTTGCCATAAGTGGTGGGTTTATGAAATGCACATGAGATGTGATCAATACGCGCACAATGACGTTTATTGGTGGGCATTATGCTAATTTGGTTCCCTTGAATACATCAGTGAGGCGAATATGAGTGCGTTTAAATCGGTGGAGTACCATTATTGCCCCCAGTGTGGTGCTAAAACACGTGAGCAAATCATCGAAGGGCAAGCTGTTAGAGTGTGTGCGGCCAAGTGTGGTTTTGGATTCTTTAATAACCCAACCCCTGTGGTGGCGGTGATTGTTGAAACCCCTGAGGGCGTGGTACTGGCCAGTGATGTGACTTGGCCAAAAGGGGTATTGAGTGTGATTACCGGTTATGTGGATCCCCACGAATTACCCGAGCAAACGGCATTGCGTGAAACCAAGGAAGAATTAGGGTTAAACCCATATGACCCGGTGTTTGTGGGCCATTACATGTTTCATGCAAAAAACCAGTTGATCATGGCTTATGCGGTAAAGGCTCAGGGGAGAATCACGCTGAACCATGAGTTGGATGAATACAAGGTGATTCCTTTAAACAAGCTCAAGGCTTGGCCCGGTCCCACTGGAGAAGCCGTGGCAGATTGGCTACGCCAGAAAAAGCGTGCTTAGAGCATGAGCCCTATGCACAACATTTTTTAAATTTTTTGCCGCTGCCACATAAGCACATATCGTTACGCCCAGGCAGAAAAGTGCGGGTTTCCGTTTCGCCGTTCACATATAACCAGCGCCCATCGTCTAAGATAAAGTCACTGATTTCTTCAAGCACGGCAAAGCCGTCTTCGTCTTTAAAATAGGCGCGAAAATGCACCTGTGAGCCTTTGGCTTTTACGATCTCAAGCTTTCGCCAATAATCATCTGGGGATAAAGTTAAACCTTTAGGGCGCGTGCTGGGGTGCCAAGTGCGCTCGATATAGTCGGTTAATCCTAAGACAAAACCGCTAAAGCGTGAGCGCATTAATTGCGCCGGCGTGCTCGGTGTCTCTCCCAGATGAAAACGTTCACAGCACTGTGCATAGCTGAGGGCAGAAGGCTGTTGCATCTGGCAGGGACACATCATGACTGGCGGCTACTCATCAGGGCATGCATGGCCTGGCTTAAAATCGCTGGGCGATCTTCATTGCGTAAGGCGTTGAGCAGCAAGTTACGGATGCCGGGCAAAAACAATAAGTCCCCTGCAATCTTGATGAAAGCAGTATATGAATCGTCTTGATCTTGGTTAAGTGATGCAAGGCTCACTAAAAAGGGGGTGATGCGTTCGGGCATGAAAGCCAGATCATCATAATTACGGGTGGCGAAGGCCAGCACGCAGGCGATGTTATCGGCGTAGGCACTGTTGAACCATGCCTGCCAGGCTTCAATGCGCAGAGCATCCGCTTGGCTGGCGCCTATGATGCGCATGCAGGCTTCGACCTTGATGATATTGTCGCTCAGTTTTATTTCTTCTTTAAAGCGCGCAAGCATGGCCTGGGCTAAATCCACCGGTATGGCGTGGTGCTCTAAACATTGAGAAAAAGCCAATAACGCTTCTTGAGGCATGTGCGGCAAGCAGGCTTTTAAGCTGGTTTTGTATTCATCCAAGCGCGCGGCTACATCGGCAATGCCCTGTAAGCCCAGTCCTTCAAATTGGTTAAGGTTGTCTGAGTTCAGGGTGCCAGCTTGTAGGTACTTCACCACGGCATCCAAATGGGCAGAAGGTTTGCGTCGTTGGCTGGTTTGGATCAGCGCATGCAAGTTCGCTAAGCGCACGTTATCGGGTTTAAATGCAAACGGATTGTCTTTTAGTGGATCGTCAATCTCGCTATCGGCTTGCAGTGGCGTATCGCTGAGTTTAATCAATCGGTGGACTAAATCGTCACGCACATAAGGAACCAGCTTACCTTGTTCATCTAAAGGCCACTTTAGAAACATCAGGGTTTCATTCTCGGGCTGTTTCGGCGGGCTAATATAGAGCGCCAGCCAAGCATGCTGCAGATAAGGAAAAGGGTAGGCCGTTTCGAGGGACTCAAACTTCTGAAATACCACTTTATCAATCTTGCGAATGCGACGACCCACATCATACAAACGATATTGGCCATCGAGCTTTGCTAGATATTCGCTTAATTCCATGATCAGGTGCCTTCAGATAAAAGCCGCCATTATACCTAAGATCACCTCTTTGTGAGGCAAAAAATACGGGCAATTGTTATGACAAGCTTGCCAGTAAAAAGAGGTAAATGAAGATTTCGTGGACTTGCTGGCTGGCACCAAGGGCATCACCTGTGTAACCAGCTAGGCGTTGTTTGTACCATTGTCGCGTCACAACAAAAGTGGCAAAGCCCATACAGAGCAAACCCGCAACCATGGACAGGGGCAACCAATACAAAGGGGCAAGGGCAAAGGCCCAAGCCAGCAGCATATCTTGCTTAAACCACTGCTTGGCGATGGGTTTGGCTTTACTGTGGGCATCTTCTTGAACGTAAGGTAAAACCATAATTAAGCTGATGGCCCAAGCGCGACTGAGGCTGTGGGCCACAAACAAGCTGATGCACAACCAAGCAATGGGCAGGGCACTGAGTGATTGCCACTTCATTAATAACATGAACAACAAGCCGCATACACCATAGGTGCCTAAGCGGCTGTCTTTCATGATGCGTAAAATGTCCGCTTGGGTGAAACCGCCACCAAAGCCATCACATAAGTCGGCAAAGCCATCTTCATGAAAGGCACCTGTGAATAATATACCGCTGACCATGCTGATGAGCATGCTTACGTCATGGGGTAAAAACTGTGAGAAAAGAAGGTAGGTGCCATAACACCAAAGGGCGACCAAGTAGCCAATAAAAGGGAAGTAACCACTGGCTCGGTTGAGCTGTTCGCCACTGTAATCCACCCAGTTTGGTCCAGGTAGACGACTGTAAAAGGTCACTGCATTAAAAAATCGGTTTATCTGCTGTCTAAACATGGTGATTCACGCATAATATTGGCGGCCATCATAGCACGGAGAAATCAATTGAGTGATGTCAGGTATCCAGCGTTATTAAATGCACTTGATGCGTTAAAACAGCAAATGCAATTGCATGAGCTTTGGGCATTAGAGGCACCTAGTCAAAAAGCCCTAGCCAGTACGCAGCCGTTTTGTGTGGATACGTTAGAGTTTGAGCAATGGCTACAGTTTGTCATGGTGCCCACTTTTTTAACCATGATCGAGCGTGCGCAAGCGCTGCCAAATCAGTGTGATATTCATACTATGGCGGAGCATATTTGGCAGCAGCGATATTCTGCTGTGCAACAGCAGATTAAGCGCATCGATACCTTGATTTCAGGTGGCTCGTTACGACCACCATTAAATTGACGAATGTCGGGTTATTTTTTGTTCACTTGAAAAATAGTTACAAAATAGATTGACAGCGGCACAAGTTGACCAACTTTATACACAAAATTAACCGCCACTATTAAAACGTGTATAAAATGCAGCCAAATTAAAATAAAAGCCTATAAAAAATACTCAAAGTGTTGATTTTAAAGGGTTTTAAAGGTGCTGGTTAAAAAATAACCATTTTAACTGTGGCTGTGATTTTGCGCCGATTAGCGGCATTTATCACAAACTAACACACAGAGTTATCCACAGTATCTGGGGATAAACAAAAGTGTAATAATTTTGACGAAAACAAAGGAGGCGTTATGCCATTCATCGCAGCTGGGGCGTTTATTTTGGGGTTGGTGACTGCTTACCTGCTTTTTGCGCGCTCTGCCAATAACCGCGCAAACCGATACGAAGATGACTTAAAAGCCGCAAAATCCCTGTTGGATGATGCGCAAAAAGAGCGTGAACAATTGAAGCAAGATTTGGCCGATACTCAGTACAAATTGAAAGAAGCCGAAAAAGACTTAAAGCACGCACAAAAGTAATACAGCCTTAGGGATTCAAATGCTGGGAAACCCATCAAGGTTTCCCTTCGGCTGACACGCTACACTCACGTTTCAAATAAAAATAATAAGTGAACACAATGAAGCATTACTTACTTTCGATCCTATTGGTGTCGGGGCTGCTGGGCTGTGGCTCAGAAGATGACGGCATCTCATTCACCCGTGACACTTCTAACCTTGAAGTGAACATCAATGGCGGCAAAGGTGCACAATTCAATGCCATACTCACCGAGCAATACAGTTTAGTGGCGGGCAATGGTCGTGCTTGCGCTTACGGTATCCTAAATGCCTTAAGTACCGGCTTTTTAAAATGTTGGGGTGAGCGCATCATCGGTGATTATGTCTCTGAAAACGTCACAGGCCCGAATAAGATGCTCAGTATTGGTGATGACCACGTCTGTACGACCCTAAATGATTTTGGTGGGCACCGTGTAGGTTGTGCTGGTAATAACCAAGCAGGGCAAACCATTGATCCAGAAGTGGCCACATCGCCGGCCACTCGCAAAGGTCACTGGCTGCAATCGCCTAATGTGATTGCCAGTGGTGATCAGCACAACTGCGCGGTGGACGGTTTTGGTGTGTATTGTTGGGGGGATAACTCAAAAGGACAAACCCAAGTGCCGGCGCTTTTGAGTCCTAAATGGGTAGCGGCAGGCGGAAATACCAGTTGTGCCATAGACGGCGATGATGCGTTGCACTGCTGGGGTGACTTAAGTGCTGGTCAGGGTGATATCCCTGAAGCCATCGGCGCGGTCAGTCATGTGGCGGTGGGCTCAGATTTTGTGTGTGCCATTAGTGAAGGGCAGGTCAGTTGTTGGGGTAACACAGCGACGCCGACTTGGCAGGCACCGAGTGTATACAGTCAGGCGGTATTCATTTCAGCCGGAACGCGCCATGCCTGTATTTTGGATCAAACCACCCCACGTACCGATACTCAAAGTGGACTGCGTGCCGATTGTTTTGGCGAGCAGGGCAACCAATTGGGGTTATTGGACGTACCAAACGATGTACAAAACAATATTCGCAGCATTGCAGCCGGTAATGGCTTTACCTGCACCATGAGTGAGTATGAAGGCAATGAGTTTGTGAATGAAAAGACCACCCATCGAGGCGTTCACTGCTGGGGAAAAAATGATGTAAAGCAGGCTGTTTCACCCAAGGTGATGTGTTTGAATTACCATAAAACCGCGTTAAATGTGGATGACCGATACTGCCCTGTAGTGAACTAAAACGGATTTCGTTATCCAATAGGGCGAATTAAAAATAAGGAGTAAACCGTGTTAAATAAAATTCCAGCGAGTAAATTACAGGGGCTAGCCATCATTTTGCTGACTCTTTATCCATTGGCCATTGTGGCGGCGCGTTTGGATATCATGCATTTTCGAAACAGCTTCTTAATTTTCATTGTCAGCGCCTTGATAGGGTTGGTGGTTTTACTGCTGTCCATTTTCAAACTCACAAAAGGGCAAACAGCTGAAAAAGCCGCTCTTATCATTACGATTGTATTAACGGCGTTACCACTGAGTGTATTGAGCGCCAATATTATTAAAGCGCGTACCGTGCCCTTTATTCACGATATCACCACAGACACACAGAACCCGCCGCAGTTCATTGCCGCCGTGACTGATCGCATTGAAGGGGATCACCCAGTGGAGTACGCCGGTGAAGACGTAGCCCAACAGCAGCTAGCAGGTTACCCCAACCTCACCTCTTTAGAGCTTGCTGAGCCGATTGAAGTGGTCGTGACACAGGCACAAGAAGTAGCGGTTGCCATGGGCTGGGATGTACTGGCGGTGAATATTAATGAGCCTCCTTTTACTATTGAAGCCGTGGATAAGAGTCTTCTATTTGGCTTTAAAGACGATATCGTTGTTCGCTTACAAGCATTCACAACCCCAGAGCAAAACGTCGATGTACCGGCTAAAACCCGTGTGGATGTGCGCAGTATGAGCCGTGTCGGCAAGAGTGACCTTGGCGCGAACGCGGCCCGTATCGAAGGCTTTCTGGACGCCTTAGAAAAACGCTTCTAAAAAACGCATTGAATGCGAACACAAGAGGTGAGTTAGCACGCCTCTTGTGTATTATTTACAGAAGCCCTTGGTTACAATAGGCCCAGAATTTAAGGGGTAAACCATGGCCGACTCATTTGTACATTTACGCATTCACACCGAGTTCTCTTTGGTCAATGGCATCGTTCGCGTTAAAGATCTGATCAAAGGGGCATCCTCTGATGGCCAAGTGGCCTTGGCCATTACGGACCAAAGCAACATGTTTGCTTTGGTTAAGTTTTATAATGCGTGCCTTGGTGCCGGCATCAAACCCATTCTTGCCGCCGATGTTTATATTGAACGCGAAGATAATCCTGCCAATCCTTATTGCGTTACCCTGTATGCACAAGACCAAAAAGGTTATCGCAACCTCACTGAGCTTGTGAGCTTTGGTTACACTCAAAACCAACATCACGATAAACCTCAGTTAAAGTTTGAATGGTTTGAAAAAAACAGCGAGGGCTTAATTGCCTTATCTGGCTTTCAGCAAGGTGACATCGGTGAGGCCCTGTTAAAAGGGAAAAACGAACTGGCAGTGAGTCGTCTAAAACAATGGCAAGCCTTTTTCCCTGGCCGCTTTTATTTAGAGCTTCAACGCACCAACCGTCCCAATGATGAAGTATTAGTTCAAAAAACCTTGGTTTTGGCCCGTGAGCAGCAATGCCCAGTGGTGGCCACCAATGATGTGCACTTCATGAACGAAGAAGATTTCGACGCCCACGAATCACGAGTGTGCATCGGCGACAGTGTCACCTTGGATGACCCTCGCCGTGAGAAGCGTTACAGCGACCAGCAATACTTAAAAACCCAAGCGCAAATGATTGAATTGTTTGCAGACATTCCAAGCGCCATCGACAATACCCTAGAAATCGCACAGCGTTGCAGTGTTGAAGTGTTGCTGGGCAAATATTTCCTACCGGAATTTCCAATCCCTGACGGACTCACCGAAAACGACTTTTTCCGTAAAGTGTCATACGAAGGCTTAGAAGAACGCCTTGAGTTCATCCTCGATAAAGACCAAAGCGACTATGACGAGCGCCGCAAAGAATACGTAGACCGTTTAGATTTTGAGCTGGATATCATTATTCAAATGGGATTCCCAGGTTACTTCTTAATCGTAATGGAGTTTATTCAGTG
>JBNMQC010000047.1:0-15693 GCA_051277445.1 Bermanella sp.
CTTCATCTTCCACTAAATAGATTTCACCACCAGCAGTATGATCATACTGCCCCATGGTGCCTTCTACTTCAGGGTGGCCTTTGTGGCCAATCAAAATCACTTCACTGCCTTTTTTCGCGTAACGCGTCACCTCCATATGGACTTTCGTCACTAATGGGCAGGTTGCATCAAATACTTTTAAACCGCGATCTTTGGCTTCGTCTTGCACCGCTTTTGATACACCGTGAGCACTAAAAATCACAATGCAGTCATCCGGCACTTCATGCAGCTCATCCACAAAAATGGCACCGCGGTCACGTAGGTTATCCACCACAAATTTATTGTGTACTACTTCATGGCGCACATAAATGGGTGGCTCGAACAAATCTAACGCGCGATTAACAATATCAATCGCACGATCAACACCAGCACAAAAACCACGGGGATTCGCTAACGTGATATCCATATTACTGACCATCACTCACGTTGATAATTTCAACGTCAAAGGTTAACTCTTTGCCGGCTAATGGATGATTGAAATCCACAATCACAGCTTGATCTTCGATCTTTTTAATAACGCCAGGCAATTCTGCTTTATTTGCATCCGCAAATGACACAATCATGCCTTCTTCTAGCTCCATGTCCGCAGCAAAGTCAGTGCGTTTCATGTGCTGAATATTATTTGGGTTAGGCTGTGCAAATGCTTTTTCTGGTGGCACAACAAAGCTTTTCTTATCACCCGCCTGAAGGCCAATGATTAACTCTTCAAAGCCTTCCGGTAAATTACCATCACCCACCTTTAAAACAGCAGGAGCACGATCAAATGTGGAATCGACCACTTGACCATCCGCCAGTTTCAATGCGAAATGGAGTTCAACTTGTTTACCTTGTGCTATTTGCATATTAATTACTTCGCTTAAAATAGATTTATTTCGCAGCTTGCTTATTTTGTAAAAACAAACTGTCGATCAGCAACATGGCAGCGCCAATTGAAATAGCACTGTCTGCAATATTAAACGCGGGGAAATAACTGCCTCCCCAGTGAAGATGAATGAAATCCACCACATGGCCATAGGCTAAACGATCATACAAATTACCGATCGCACCACCGATCACCAAAGACAAAGCAATGGCGAGCCACTTTTCACTTTCTTTAAGCTTCATCAGCCAAACACACAAGACGCTGCTCACTGATATCGCGATCACCGTAAAAAACCAACGCTGCCAACCATCTTCATTGGCTAAAAAACTAAAGGCCGCGCCCTTGTTGTATAACAAGGTCAAGTCAAATACTGGCAAGACATATATTGGCTGAGCGTATTGCAAAAAATGCTCAGCCATTTGCTTAGTGGTAAAGTCTAAAATGATGGTTAGCACCGCTAACCATAGCCATTTTAAACGTGACACTTGCAAACCGGTAAACTGCTCTTTAATTAAGTTCGTTAACATTAAGCATAAGCCCTTTGTTCACCGTCACCCGCCACGTTTTCAACACAACGACCACACAACGTCTCGTGCTCTTTGTGAGCACCCACGTCTTCACGATGATGCCAGCAGCGATCGCACTTCTCATCTTTGCTTGCTTCAACCATAACGCGCAAACCGTCGATCTCTGTCGCCTGGCCCGCGTCTGCATCAAACGCTTTCACATCCGCGGTTGAAGTAATGGTCACAAAGCGTAACTCGTCACCTAGGCTAGCTAAATCTTGTGCTAATTGACCATCAACATATAAGGTCACCTTCGCACCTAAGCTTGCACCTACAATTTTTTCGTTACGGGCTTTTTCTAGCAACTTATTCACTTCGGTCTTCACCGTCATGATGCGACGCCAGAAGGCATCGTCAAACTTGTCATCTTTGGCAGCGAATAAATCGCCGTACCATTCCGCTAGCAATACACTTGGCTCGCGTTCAGTTGATACGGGGGCAGGCATTTGCTCCCACGCTTCTTCTGCGGTGAAACTTAAGATCGGTGCCATCCAACGTATCATGGCTTCTGCCACATGGTACAAGGCCGTTTGAGCAGAACGACGCGCCGCAGAATCCGCTTTGGTGGTGTACTGACGATCTTTAATCACATCTAAGTAAAAACCACCCAATTCATTAACACAGAAATGATGCAGTTTTTGGTAGATGTTAATCAGCTGATATTCACTGTAATGGTTTTGAATTTCACCTTGCAGTTTATTGGCTTGGTCAACAATCCATGCATCAAGCGGCAACAGATCTTCTGCTGCTAGCATGTGCTGCTTAGGCTCAAAACCATTAATGTTCGCTAGTAAGAAACGAACCGTATTTCGGATACGACGATACGAATCCGCAGTACGGTTTAGGATCTGATCACTCACCGTCATTTCACTGGTGTAATCCGTAGACGCCACCCATAAACGTAAAATATCACCGCCTAACTTATTCACCACATCTTGTGGTGATATGGTATTGCCAATTGATTTCGACATTTTTTTACCGTCGCCATCAACGGTAAAGCCATGGGTTAGAACCGTTTTGTAAGGCGCTTTACCACGGGCACCCACACTGGTCAGCATGGATGACTGGAACCAGCCACGATGTTGGTCAGAGCCCTCTAGGTATAAATCAGCAGGCACGTGTAATTCTTCACGCTCTTCAAGCACGGCAGCATGAGTCACACCAGAATCAAACCATACATCTAGTGTGTCCGTGATCTTTTGATAATCCTCTGCATCATTGCCTAGTAATTCAGCAGGGTCTAAATCAAACCAAGCATCAATGCCTTCAAGTTCTACTTTTTTCGCAACTTGCTCAATTAGCTCGTTAGTATTTGGGTGTAACTCACCGGTTACCTTGTCCACAAATAATGCAATTGGTACACCCCAGGTACGCTGGCGCGAGATACACCAGTCAGGGCGTGTGCCCATCATGGCTTCTATACGGGCTTTGCCCCAGCTTGGACGCCAATCTACTGAGTTTTCTACTTCGTCCATGGCTTGTTCTAACAAACCATTTTGTTTCATAGAGATAAACCACTGCGGAGTGGCGCGGAAAATAATTGGGCTCTTATGTCTCCAGCAATGCGGATAGCTGTGCGTGAAGTTTTGCTTTTTAAGCAACGCACCCTTCTCATTTAAAATACCCAGTACTTTAAAGTTGCCTTTATCGGCCACGCTCAAACCTGAAAGCTCTAATGCCGACAAGGCTTCATTTTCAATGAACAAACCTTCTGCGTTTACTAACATGGCTTTGGAAGTTACGCCGTATTTATTGGATACCACGTAATCGTCTGCACCATGGAATGGTGCGGTGTGCACAGAACCCGTACCAGAGTCTGCGGTTACGTGTAGACCGGTAATGATCGGCACGTATTTTTCAGCTGCGCCATCATCGCTCGGCATGAACGGGTGCTTAACCGAAAACGGCGCGCTATCGCTTTCTTCATGCACCCAACCAAAGTCCGCCCCTTTTGCAAAACCAATGGTTTCATAATCGTCTGCTGCAATGCCATAACGCTCCATGGCATCACGTACTAGATCAGTAGCAAGAATAATCAGCTCATCGGCTTCTTTTAAATGCACCAGTGCGTATTCAATTTCTGGGTGAACCGAAACCGCTTCGTTTGCAGGTAACGTCCATGGGGTAGTTGTCCAGATCACGATGCTGGCTGTTTTAGCTGCGAAGTCCCCTGCGTCTTTTTCTAGCTTAAATTTCGCTAATAAATCCGCGGTGTTTTGGAAGGGGAATTTCACATCAATGGAGACGGATTTTTTATCTTGGTATTCCACTTCCGCTTCGGCCAAAGCCGATCCACAATCCATACACCAGTTAACCGGTTTTTCGCCCTTGTGTAAGTGGCCGTTATTAATGATGCGACCTAGCGTGCGAATGATGTTGGATTCAAATTTAAAATCCATGGTGAGATACGGTTTATCCCAGTCACCTAAAACCATTAAACGTTTAAAGTCGTTACGCTGACCATCCACTTGCGTTTGTGCGTATTCACGACATTTTTGACGGAAGGTTTTCGCATCCACCGCAACACCGGCTTTACCAATTTGCTTCTCAACGTTTAACTCGATCGGCAAACCATGACAATCCCAACCCGGCACGTAAGGGGCATCTTTGCCGCTTAAGGTTTGAGACTTAATGATGATGTCTTTTAAGATTTTATTCACCGAGTGACCAATGTGAATATCACCATTGGCGTACGGAGGGCCGTCATGCAAAATGAATTTTTCACGACCAGAGCGCGCGTTACGAATGGCTTTATACAGATCCATTTCTTGCCATTTTTTCAAAGTGGCAGGTTCACGCTGCGCCAAGTTTCCGCGCATTGGGAAATCGGTTTCTGGAAGATTGAGTGTCGATTTATAGTCGGTCATTTTGGCTCTTACTGTTCGTTAAAATAGGCCTTGGCCAATTGAATATCGTTGAGAATGGCCGCTTTAAGCTCATCTAGCCCGTTAAAGCGTTTTTCATCTCGTATTTTTTGTTTGAACACTACTTTAATTCGCTGCCCATATAAATCACCGGCAAACCCGAATAAGTGAGGCTCTAAAATAGGCTTGGTGCCACCTACTGTTGGGCGCATGCCTATATTGGCCACGCCATTAAAGTTACCCGCTTGGGTAAATACTTCCACCGCAAACACCCCCACTAAGGGTGTGTGATTGCGCTTTAATAAAACATTGGCGGTTGGCACGCCAAACGTGCGCGCCAACTTCTGCCCATGGGCCACGCGACCCGAAATACTGTATTCACGCCCCAATAAACTTTGCGCTAGACCTAGGTCTGCATCGCTTAACGCTTGGCGAATTAAGGTGCTGCTAATGCGTTCGCCTTCTTGCTCTACTGTGCGCGTATCTTGTACTTCAAAGCCATATTGCTCGCCGCTGGCTTGCAAGTAAGCAAAGTCGCCGCTGCGATCACAACCAAAACGAAAGTCATCACCAATAATAATGGCTTTTACATTTAAGCCATCCACCAGCACTTGTTTTACAAACTGCTCAGCACTTAAACCCCGAAAGCGGCTGTTAAAGGCCATACACGCCAGCGCATCAATGCCTTGTTCTTGCAGCAGCTGCGTTTTTTCTGCCAAAGTACTGAGCCGAGCCGGAGAGGTTTTCGCATCAAACCACTCTTTGGGTTGTGGTTCAAACACCATCACCACGCAAGGCAAGCCTAAAGCTTGACCAGTGGCTTTCAGCTTATTCAAAACACGCTGATGCCCAAGGTGTACACCATCGAAATTACCGATCGTCAGCACACAGCCTTGCTCAAAGGTTTGAATATTATGTAATGCGCGGAAAAACTGCATAGTACAACTGCAAAATAAAAGCCCGCATTATAGAGGAGGCAAGGCCCAGTGAATAGCCATTAAGCCACGAGTAAGGGCTTATGGGATTAATTCGACACGCAAAAGTGTGATTCAAGGCGCTTAGGGAAAACTAAGCACCGGTTTTGGCGGATAAATCCTTCAGACGCACGCCCATGAGCACAAGGACCAAGCCATAACTGCCCGCACCCGCCGACACCAACGCAAGCATCCACATGGCCCGCTGCCACTCGCTGAACACCATCCACTGCTCGATGGCAGGGTTAATCACTAGAATCACCGCCACCATGACGCTATTGGCGATCACAATGCGAGCAATCCACTTACCCCACCCCGCTTGAGCCTGATAAAAGCCCGCTTTGCGCAAGCCAAAAAACAACCACAAGGCATTCAAATAGGCCGACAAGGTGGTCGCCAATGCCAAGCCGGTGTGGGCCAATAGCAAAACCAAAGGCAAATTAAAGATCATATTGGCCACCATGGCCCGAATGCCAATTTTTACTGGTGTCTTGGTATCTTGGCGGGCGTAAAACCCAGGGGCCAGCACCTTAATCAACATAAACGCGAGCAAGCCCGCACCGTAGGCCATCAAGCTGTATGACATTTTTTGCACATCATAGGCGGTGATTTCACCGCGATAAAAAATCGTCGCCATTAAGGGCGTGGCCAATAGCACCAAAGCCAAAGCGGATGGTAGGCCAATCAGCAAGACCATGCGCAATCCCCAATCAAGGGTCTCGCTAAATTGCTGTTGGTTCTTACCTGCATGCTTTTGCGACAAACTGGGTAAAATCACCACCGCAATGGCGATGGCAAAAATACCCAATGGCAACTGAGCTAAGCGGTCTGAATAGTACAGCCAGCTCACTGAGCCACTTTCTAAAAACGAGGCCAGCAACACATCCAGTAACAGATTGATTTGGCTTACCGACACCCCAAAGAGCGCAGGCACCATGAGCACTAAAATACGCTTCACTCCGGAGTCCGCAAAAGCCGGCTTCGGCATGGCCAACAAACCCAGCTTCATCACAAATGGCAGTTGAAAGCCTAACTGCGTAATGCCTGCCAGCATCACCCCCCATGCAAGGGCCATTAAGGGCTCATCAAACCAAGGGGTGAAATAATAAGTGGCCAAAATCAAACACAGATTCAACAATACTGGCGTCACGGCCGGTATCGCAAAATTGCCATAGGTATTAAGCACACTGCCATAAAAGGCCGTTAAACTAATCAACAATAAATATGGGAAGGTAATACGCAGCAATTCGCTAGTGAGTACAAACTTTTCAGGGTTCGAAGCAAAACCAGGTGCAAATACCCAAGTAAGCAAAGGGGCGGCGGCCACTGCCAAAATGGTGAAAGGGCCAATAATGGCCAAAAGCGTGCCCGAAACCGCTTTAACTAAAGCCTTTACATCCTTCTCTTGCACCTTGTATTCAGACAAAACCGGCACAAACGCGACACTAAATGCCCCTTCGGCAAATAAACGGCGAAAAAAGTTAGGGATTTTAAACGCAACAAAGAAGGCATCGGCGCGGGCACCAAAGTACGACGCCACCAAGATATCTCGGGCCAAACCCAGCACGCGGGACAACAATGTCATGGCACTGACAATGGACGATGAGCGTAACAGGCCCGACTTTACTGGGGTTGGCTGAGGATTAGCCGGTTGTTCAGAATTACTCATGCAAGCAGACTTAAGCCGTTGTTTTTATTAAAAGATGGGCGTCATTGTAATCTGCGCCTGCCATTGGCACGAGCCTTAAATAAGATTTAGGCTTAAACCGACAAAGGGTTTGACAAAAAGGCCGCTACTCCGGATAATTCGGCACCCTTAAATCTAATGTAAATACACTTTTTCGAAGGAGCCTGATAGTGGCAAATTCAGCTGGATCACGTAAACGCGCTCGTCAGGCGGTTAACCGTCGCTCTCAAAACGCTAGCCTACGTTCAATGGTTCGTACTTATATCAAAAAAGTACGTGCAGCCATCGATACTAAAAACTACGACGACGCTCAAGCAGCTCTTACTGCTGCTGCGCCTTTCGTAGACAAGATGGTGACTAAAGGCATCATGCACAAGAACAAAGCGGCTCGTGTTAAAAGCCGTCTAAACGCTGCGGTTGTTGCCCTTAAAGGTTAATCGCCCTGCGCGGGCTATTTATAGCCCAGTAAAAAAAGCCAGCATTGCTGGCTTTTTTTATGTCTGCTCCATTCCCACAGCCCTGCCCAATGAAAGAACCACACGCTATTTGCAAATGGTTTATTAGCCTATTTTTCACCTAAAACAGATTCTTAGCTATAACCTACCAGTCATGGACTATCGTTAACAATAGACCCCAACCTTGGCAGGACACTCCATGAAAACGATACTCGCCAGCTTAATCATAACCCTCGCCGCCTACGCTCAAGCCGCTTGCGCAGAGGATTACCAAGTCAACGTTTTTAAGCAATCTCAGACGTTTAACCAGTTCAGCCTACACACCGTGCAACCGACTTGGCTGATTGGGCAACAGGGCAAGCCTCAGCTAATCGCGTTTACGCAAATCACACGCACCCAGCAACATTTAAACAATACCAACGAATCGATTAGCCACACACTAGGGATGGGCATGCACCAGCAAATCACTCCATTCCTTTACACCCAAATGCTCATCACCCAAGAGCGCGGCGGACAATCAGCGGTGAAGCTTGGCGTGGCGTTTTAACACCGTTAGGCGTCGAGCCTGCTCGCGATACGCACAAACCAGTTAATTACAACCGACAGCCCGGTCTAATCACCGTACGACTTACGCACAATTACCCAAAATTCACCCGCATACCCAAAACACTCACTGCGTTCGCGGGATATCTCTGAGTGCCTGTTCGTACGTGGTATAAGCGTCAAATTCACAACGCACAAAACCGTCAATAAAACCCACTTATTGACTCATCTTGCCTAAGTGTAATGTATTGTTATTTTATTAGACCTTTTTGCAACATAGCGAGAATTCTGACAGATCCTGACTAATCTCACAGTATAAGGACCTGCAGCACCTCGCAGACAAGCAACCAGGATGCAGGTCGATTCGTAACCATTAGGATGTTGTTATGAAATCGATCATTTTGATCTCAAGCTTAGCGTTACTGTTAACCAGCCCTCACAACCACGCCGATAACTACTCATCAAGCATCAGTCTCGATGAAATGATCTCTAACATGCTGCTTAAAAACACCATAGGGCTGCGTTACGGGGCACCCAGCAGCAAACAAATTGTGCCCATCAATACCAAAGAATTTTATTTCCAGCATCGCTTACACCCCATGACAGGCTCTTTGATCACGCCCGCCATTGAGCTCAGTGTTAGCCAACTGAATGTGGGCGAAGAAAAGGGCTATGTTTACGGTTTTGGCCCAGCCATGAGTATTCCTATTGGTGGCTCCAACGGTAATTTGCACTTCACCTCTCATGCAAAGGTCCACTATTTAACCCGAGACGACTTTGGCCGCAAACGCTATGGCGGCCCAATTCATTGGACCTATAGCTTTGGCGTAAAAACCAACCTGACCATCAATACATTTGCCAGCTACATGTGGCAACACATGAGTAACGGCGATGTTTATGATTACAACCCCGCCCTAGAAACCCATACCATCACCCTAGGTATTAATTTTTAGTTCATTCACCGCAACACGCACCCATAAAAAAAACGTTTACGTGTAATACGTAAACGGTTTTTTTTCGCCTGAAAAGGTATTTCGGTGCGCTTTACATTATCACCCGCATACCCAAAGCACTCACTGCGTTCGCGGGGGACACTGGGTGCGGGTTCGTACAATGAAAACTACTTACAAAACCCTGTACGAGTTGCGCACCTGCGCACGAATAACACCGGATTCACCCGCGGGTGCGGGTTCGTACAATTAAATATTATTAGTTGGCTTTAGGTCCAACATTCCGTGGGCAAACATATAGTCCACAATATTGTCGCAAGTAAACCGAAACTGGCAATAGAAGCTGCCATTGATTTGGCCATGGTCTAACAAGTAGCCACGAAAACGGTCTGAGAATTCCATATCCGGTTTTTGTGGGTTTTGCCAAAACTCAGCCAAGGTTTTCTGATCGGTAAGACCTGGCATATTAAAAAATGCACTGCCCATCACTTTCACTGGCGCTTCATGATAAAACGCTTGCAGTGCAGTGGTACTGTTAATTGTGACCACACCTTTACAGGCTTTTAGCAATGTCGGTAGGTGCTGGTCGTGTATGTAATACACCTTTCCGGCAATCCCTAGCTCCTTCGCCAACTTAGCTATATACCCTTTGTAATTAACATGCCCTCGATCCATAGGGTGATGCTTAATCAGCAAATGTTCCGTTCGCTGATTTAGTGCAAATGACAGCATGACTTCTTGAATAAAATGCTCGATGGACTCGTACTGACTATGAAACTCAATTTGGGCATCATTATGTACTTGCAAGGGGATCAAAAAGAATTCACCTTTTGAAAGCAAACGCGATGCGGGTAATTCACTCAATTTATAAAACTGCTTGCGAGCATAAGCACGAATCCAAAAACCCGCCTCAGCAAGTGCGCTATACCCTCTATGATGTTGATATTGAGGAAACGCTAATTTTTTAATGGTGGACTGAATATAGTACTTAATCGCGTACCGGGTGCGCTTTAAAAAATTCCCAGGCATCACCACTTCATCATGAATGGTGTGCATGGGCTCATAAGTTTCTACACCATAATGCTTTATTGGGCTATGGCCATTCACCCCGCCCACCTCAAGGGTAATGTAATTCGGCCTGAGGTAACCCTCTTCCAAAGCGATGTACGTCACTTCATGAGTAATACAAATACGCTTAGCCTCATGATGATAAAAACGGCAATCGCCATAGGCCATGACCAGTTTAATATCATACTCACGTATAAACTGGGCTAAAAAAGTAGGCCACTGTTCAGGTGAGCCAGCGAAAGAAAGCGCATTATTTTGATAATAATAAGATTCATCGCCGGCATTAAAATGGATTTTATGCACAGGCAAGCCTGCTTGCATGAAACCACGAGCGAGATGATCAAAAAATGGCCCCAACGGGCCTTGTAGCAGCAGTACAGACAAACCTAGCTCCTAGACCCTATACGAAATGAACGATGGGTTTTAAATAGCGCTTGAGACAGGTAGCCTATTTTACGGGATTGTCGGGCGATCCAGCTGGTTTTTAATTGCATTGTTTGCGGTCGATCACATACTAAAGTATTAATCGTGGATTCTACCGTGGTAATTTGACGGGTATTCCAATTCACATAGCGCCCATACAATACAAGTGCTATGTAAGCTAACTCCTCAATTGTGCGCATGCGTGTACGACGAGGAAAATCACACTTATCGTCTGTTAAACCCCAGCCTCCGTAAAACGGTAACCCATAGGTGGTCACCGCTAATCCACGCGTCAGAGCCTCAAACCCTGCCAATGAGCAAATGGTGCACAGACGCTGAGTAATACTAAATAGATCCGTCAAACTGGTGTCCGTGACGTAGGCGTCAGCATATTCAAATACCTTAACCTCATCTATGCGACCTGGGCGCACGCCACTGTAAACATCTGGGTGTTCTTTATAAATAACAAACGCATGAGGGAAATCGGCTTTAACCTGTTGCAATAAGGTTAAATTATCGCAAATGTTGTGTGCACCAAACTGCATGGATAAATCTTGCTGAAATTGCCCCGTTACCAGCACAATCTCTTTACCATTGGCTTGAGTTACAAATTGAGCAACATCACTGCTGCTTTCAACATTGTATTTGGTGATATTCGATTCGCGCAACTGCTCTAACAGATGAACTGCACGGCAATGTTCATAGGCGTTTAAATCATACTGCTCTAATAAGCTTTCTAAACGGGAGGCTTGCTTACCGTTGTAATAAATCCCTTTATCGTCCAGCACTAACGAACTTGGTCGACGTAAATCCGCCCCTAAACCGACCG
Organism: Bermanella sp.; assembly: GCA_051277445.1. Classification (GTDB taxonomy): domain Bacteria; phylum Pseudomonadota; class Gammaproteobacteria; order Pseudomonadales; family Oceanobacteraceae; genus Bermanella. The sequence goes on from JBNMQC010000047.1 coordinate 11,261, forward strand.
AGCGAATAAAACCATCCTCAATGCGCCAGCAAGATTGCTCGTCCTGTTGCTTCATGCCCCATAACAGTCTTACATCATTACTTTTGGGTTCAGTAAAGCGTACTTGACCTGCCGATGCCGATACAAACTCAGGTAGGAAACTGCGCTTCCATAGGCTGACATTCGGCACTGCCAAAGAATCACACTGCATATCCCGCGTTAAAAAATGCGCCTGGAGGTAATCAACAATGGCCTCTACCTCGCATTGATCTTGCGTATCTGGGTGCAGGTAAATGGGGTAATCAATTAAGGCCGCTTGCAGCAACCGGTTTAATGAAACTGGCTGCCGTTGATAAACTAAAGGCTGCTCACACCTATCACTGGTTAAACCACGTCCGGCATAAAACGGCCAAGCAAAACAACTTACCGGCTTCTCTTGCCATAGAGCCTCAAATCCCATTTGGCTACTGACTGTCGCCACTTCACTGGCCATCGATATTAATTCAGCTGGAGCCACATCATCGGTTAATACATGAATACGTGACGCAACAGCATCAAGTAATGAAAGCCCTTTTAGGGCATCAAATAAATACCCTGACTTTTTACCCAGTAAAACATCTGGGTGGGTTTTGATAATCACATGCAAGTATTTTTCTTGAACTAAACGCTCCACTGCCCATGACAACATACCCTCAAAACTTGGCGTGCCACCGCCTGAATACTCAATAGAGGCATCACCGACGGTCTGGTCGACAAGCAACAAAACAGGGGAAACACCTTGTTTTAAATCTTGCAGCCAACTAGGCCAATTTTCGGGCTGACAGCGTGCTTGGTTATATTTGCTGATGCCCAGTTTAAGTAATTGCTCACGTAAGCGATCAATACGAGGCTCGTCTATATCCGCTTGTTCATTAAGCGCCAAATCCAACCCCGAAGGCTTAGAAGCATCATAATACATACCGGTTTGATCAATAATATAAGACAAACGCTGATAAGGCTTAGACTGGCTAGGGTGGTTTAGCCAACTAATAAAGCCATCTTCTAACGCCCAATAAGACAATTGGTGCTTTAGAGCTAATGCACGCGTTTTTAGCGTGTTGGGCTTGTAACCCCACCCCACTAAAACGGGGTTTGATCGTTTAAAAAACTTAGGCGACAAAAACGACAAAAGACGAACCTTGTTCGTCTTTAATAAATAGCTAACTTGAGGGTTATTAGCAATGCCGCGAGAAGAAGTATAAACGTCCATATTTCTATTAAGTTATCGAACTCCGAATTCCCATACGATTTTACGAGGGTGTACCCAAGGGAGTATCATGCCCTTTGGGTACTCTTCGTTCACAGGGCATTCAATTCCGCGCCCGATAATCTATCTAAATAAGCTCAATCAATAATCACTGGCGCAAACAATTTAAAGTGTACGAGGGTGCACCCAAGGCACTCACTGCGTTCGCGGGGCATGCAACCCGGCGCCCGACAAAGTTTAATCAATGATCACTGGCTCGAGGCTTTTCACTAAATCATCAACCGCCTTCATTTGAGCTAAATAAGGCTCTAACTTATCCAATGGCAATGCACATGGGCCATCGCATTTAGCTTCATCAGGGTTTGGGTGAGCTTCTAAAAACAAACCTGCAATGCCTAATGCCATACCAGAACGTGCTAACTCAAATGCTTGTGCACGACGACCACCTGCACTATCCGCACGACCACCTGGGCGTTGCAATGCGTGGGTGGCATCAAAAATAACCGGTGCCATTGGTTTCATGTCGTCCATGCCCAACATATCAACTACTAGGTTGTTATAACCAAACGATGAGCCACGCTCACACAGCATGATGCGCTCATTACCGGCTTCTTTAAACTTGGTAATAATATGACGCATTTCATGGGGCGCTAAAAACTGAGGCTTTTTAATGTTAATCGCCGCACCCGTCTTAGCCATGGCAACCACAAGATCTGTTTGGCGAGCCAAAAACGCAGGCAGCTGGATGACATCCACCACTTCAGCCACAGGTGCTGCTTGAAAAGGCTCATGCACATCGGTGATGATAGGTACACCAAAGGTATCTTTAATCTCTTGGAAGATCTTCAAACCTTCTTCCATACCTGGGCCACGGTAGGAGTTTATGGACGAACGGTTTGCCTTATCAAAAGATGCCTTAAATACGTAAGGGATGCCCAGCTTTTGGGTCACTTCCACGTATTTTTCACAGGTTTTCATGGCAAGGTCACGGCTCTCAAGCACGTTAATGCCACCAAACAGGGTGAAAGGCTTGTTATTGCTAACGTCTAAATTGGCAACAGTTACTTGATCGATCATCGACTTACCCTACTAAATTTGATGCAGAAATATACCTCAAAACAGACTAAACCGCCATTTTAAAGCCCACATGATCAAAGGATGAAATATGATTTTTGTGCGCTAAAGCTTATCTTTCATCGCCCTAAATGCAGCAATCAAACCCTGGGTAGACGAGTCGAAGCCGTTATCGACACTCTCGCAGGCTTGCAGCGCATCATGGACCTTATGCCCCAATTGTTTACCCAGCTCAACACCCCATTGATCAAAGCTGTTTACCCCCCAAATTTGCCCCTGAACAAAAACCTTATGCTCATATAGGGCAATTAAAGCGCCCACTGTTTTTGGTGTGGTTTTATCAAAATAAATAGTATTACTCGGGCGATTACCCGGAATCACCTTTTGTGGCGCCAGTACCGCAATTTCATCAGCCGATTTACCCTCCGCTTTCAATTCAGCTTCAGCTTGCTCATAAGTCTTACCTTGCATAAGAGCCTGACTTTGACTCAAACAATTAGACACCAATAACGCATGAAAATCGCTAACGGCATTGTGGCTCATTAAAGGTAATATAAAATCACAAGGGGCAAACTGTGTACCCTGATGCAATAACTGATGATAAGCATGCTGACCGTTACTACCAACCCCACCCCAAATAATAGGGCCCGCTTGGTAATTGATCGCACGGCCGTAGATATCTACAGACTTACCATTACTTTCCATATCTAATTGTTGAATGTGCGAAGGCAAGCCACGAAGGTAATGATCATAAGGTAAAATGGCATGGGATTGAGCATCGAAAAAGTTCACATACCAGACACCTAATAAACCCATTAAAACAGGCATATTTTGCTCTAATGGTGCATTTTTAAAATGCACGTCCATTTCATGAGCACCCTCAAGCATTTGCCTAAAGTTTTCATAACCCACCGTTAGCATAAGCGGCAAACCAATAGCCGACCAAAGGGAATAACGCCCACCTACCCAATCCCACATTGGGAAAATATTTTTTTCAGCGATGCCAAACCCCATGGCTTTATCAACGTTAGCCGTTACCGCACTAAAGTGGCGAGCAAGTTCAACCTCGCAACCGCCGTTTTCTAAAAACCAATCACGACACGCATTCGCATTTTTCAACGTTTCTTGAGTATTAAATGATTTGGACTGAATAATAAACAAAGTAGTTTCAGGGTTAAGGCCTTGTAAGGTTTCAGTAAGATCAGAGCCATCAATATTGGATAAATAATGACAATTGATTTTACGACTCCAATACGGTTTTAAAGCCTCAGATGCCAATTTAGGACCAAGAAAAGAGCCGCCAATACCAATACTCACTACATCCGTAAACGGCTTATTACTAAAGCCACGCCACTGCTGAGTACGGATCGACCAGCAAAAATCACGCATTCGATTCAGGGTTTGCTTTATTTCGGGCATGACATCCTTGCCATCAACCAAAACAGATTCACCTGAAAAATTACGTAACGCAGTATGAAGCGCAGGACGGTTTTCACTTTTGTTAATGGCAACACCAGCGAACATATCTTTAATAGCCGAATTAAGGCCACTTGATTCCGCTAGTTCACATAAAAGTGTAATAGTCTGCTGATTAATTCGATTTTTAGAGTAATCTAAATTTAGCCCAGCTGCAGATACGGTAAAAGCACTAAACCTATTTTGCTCTTGCTCAAACAGAGCACTCATATGCTGAGGCTCAATGTCTAAAAAATGTTGTTTTAAGGCATCAAACTCAGATTTTTGCTCAAATGAGAGCGGTGGGTAAACAGACTGATCCATGTCAATAAGCTCATAATAATCAAAAATTTAACAAGATTATATCATCACTTAGAAACCCAACAAACAACCTTTAGATGATAAAAAAATATATATCTAGATAGTTTCATACTACATAAACTCTGTATCTCCCATGGTTATAAAAAACCTATCAAAGCTCAGTATATTACCTACAGAACCACATGCAAAAGCACCGGAAGCAGGTGAAGATACGATCTCTTGCTTAGCAAAAAAATGTGAGATCATAAAGTCAGTTGCCCATAATTTCAGGGGCATAGAGTACTCATTTTTAATGTAATCAGAAAAAGAGACACATAATTCACCAAAACTATCAAGAGAGCCAATAAAATCCATCAGA
>JBNMQC010000048.1:0-15071 GCA_051277445.1 Bermanella sp.
AATTGGTAACTTATATGCTTATGAGGATGCCAACAATCGATACGACACACGAGGCTGGCCAGAGTTTCCGTTTTGGCCTAACCCAAAACAGTTAAGCCACATGGGTTATTACTACAAATGGATGGAGCGGGCGTATTTGTCCGGGCTAAGAATGTTGACAACGGCCTTGGTGGAAAATGAAGTATTGTGTTGGGCACAAAGCACGATTAATCCAGCGGCTTGGGTGAATCCTAATAGCTGTAATGTCATGGATAGTTTGCGTTTACAGGTGCAGCGCCTTAATGAAATGGAGGCTTACATCGATGCACAAAGCGGTGGCCCAGGTAAGGGTTGGTTCCGCTTAGTGACCACACCAGCCGAGGCCCGCGAAGTGATTGCCGATGGCAAGATGGCTGTGCTCATGGGGGTTGAGGCATCTGAGACATTTGACTGCGGCGTGAAAGATAAATGTAACCGCAATACAGTGGAAGAAAAACTTAATGAATTGTACGACCTAGGGATTCGTACGATTTATCCGACACATAAATTTGATAATCAGTTAGGCGGCTCAAGGGTCGAAGATGGGTTTATCAATATTGGACAGTTCTTATCCACAGGGCGCTTTTTTGAAACCCAAGAATGCGATGAACATTCACAGGGCAATTGGTTTACATCGGGCTTTCCGTTATTGGGTCAGATCGACTTTATCAGTGATATTCTCGATATTATTGGTTTGAACCCACAATATGATGAAACTCGTGACCATTGTAATCAGCATGGTTTAACTGGCTTGGGTGTGTATTTAGTCAATCGCATGATTGACAAGAAAATGCTGATTGAACTGGACCACTTAAGTGCCGACAGTGCCACACAAGTGATGGATATTGTTGAGGCCAGAAATTACAGCGGTGTCATTACTTCACACAGCTGGATGAGCAGTGCCCGAGACGGCGGCCTACATAATAATACAAAACGCTTATTTGAAGTGGGTGGCTTTGGTGCACCATATAATGGTAATGCATTGGAGATGGAGTCTAAAGTTGGCCGTTATTTAGATGTGGTCGAACAAACCCCTTATCTGAATGGTGTGGGTGTGGGTTCTGATATGAGCGGTCTAGGTGGTCAAGCGAAGGCACGCAGTAACGCTGATATTGATCCACTCACTTATCCGTTTACCAATGAGTTTGGTTTGACATTTGATAAACAGGTTTCGGGTAATCGAGTGTTTGATCTTAACCAAGATGGTATTGCCCATTACGGTTTGCTGGCGGATCAAATTGAGGATATGCGCCAACGCAATTCTGGACGTATTTATGAAGCGGTAATGAACTCAGCTGAAGCGTATTTACAAATGTGGGAGCGCGCAGAAGCCTCGCCTAAAACCCCATACTTTGACCCGCTAGAAAACTTTGTGAAAATTTATAACCGAAAGGCACAGCGCTGCATGGATATTCCAGGGGAAGACAATAACCTAGTGAACGGTGCCAATGTTCAATTATGGGATTGCCAGGACAATGCGTTTGATCAACATTGGATATGGGATAAAGAAAACGAGCGGTTTGAAAACCGCGCTGATCGAACGAAATGCCTAGATAATCGTGGCCAAGCATATGAAGGCGGTGAAATTGTCATATGGGATTGCGTTGATAGCGATAATCTTCGTTGGACTTACAACATGAACACGCTGGCCAGTAAACATGATGCCAATATCGTTGCAGACGCTTATGGCGAAGGTAATGGTGCGGATGTAGGGCAGTGGAGTTATCACGGGCGTAAATGGCAGGAATGGGAATTGCGCCCACTTTCCATTGATTTTAAATGGGTGGATTGGCGTGATAAAAATAAAGGTAAATGTTTAACGGTTGTAGACAGTGTCGCTGCTAATGGTTCGAAAATTGAATTGCGTAGCTGTAACGGTGGCCAAGCTCAAAAATGGATGTATGACTCTGTCAACGATCAAATGCATTCAGGCTTGCCCGGTGATTTCTGTTTAGATGTACCCAATGGTAATGTCAGTGACGGTACACAATTACAAATCTGGCAGTGTGCGCAAGATAATTTGAATCAGAAGTTTTATAAAGAAAGTAATCGTTTTCGCTCGGTTATTAATCAAAATAAAGTGATTGATGCAGCCGGTACCAATAGTGGTGATGCGATTGTAATGTGGGAATACCACGGTGGTGACAATCAAAAATGGCGAGCAGGCCTGCACTAGTCACTGCTTTATGATGTAAAAAACCGTCATGGCTTCAGCCGTGGCGGTTTTTTCAATTCTGCTTGTCATATTTTGTTCATCCACCTGTCACATAGGTTCGCTTCAATGAGATCTCAAATAAAAAGGAGACCGTTATGAAACAACTTATCGTACTGTGTGCCATTCTCTTTGCGCTGGCCTCTCAGGCTCAAGCATCGACGTTAGAGTCCATGGAAGGGAAAGTCATTTTCTCTAAAGGTGACTACCATTTAGTGAACGCTACGCAATCTCGTGAGCTAAGCGGCTTATCCAATCAACAGTTGCGTCATTACGAAGGCTTGACCATTAAAGCGGCAGGTCAGTTGAATGATGAATCTTTAGAGATTTATAAAGTATTTGTAAAAACCGAACAGGGCTATGAAACCACATATGATTGGGATGTGGTAAACCAAGACTTGTATGCAGATTAATCACAAATCTTCGATTGCGTTTTAATACAGGCAGCATGACTTTTGCTGCCTTTGTTTGCCACGCGGTAATGATGGGTAGGGTTTTGCCTGCCTGTTAAGGATTACCTATTTATAGGTACAGAGAACGAAAAGGCTTCATGTGTTTTTATGCATTCTTTAACCATGGCATCATTTTGTCGGCTCAGGTCTCTTTAAATTGCTATTTAAGTGGAACCAATAGTCGAATTAAGCCATGAATTCCACTATGCTTAGGGCATAGCGGATTAACGAATGACTATGAACTATCAACAGCGTGCGCATCTTTGGCTGAGCTGCATACAACAAGGATTTGTGGCACTGCTACCCGTTCTGTTTTTTGGTGCCTTAGCGTTAACCTTTGTTCAAATTCCTCAGTATTACCCCAGTCTTGAATCGGCCCCTGTGTTTAAGGTTGCATCTTTTATTGTGCAATCCACTTATGGCCTGATCTCTGTATTTTTAGTGGCCAGCATCAGTTACCAGCTTGCGGCTCATCATATTGAGCGCTTAGATTTATTAATGAGCCCATTGATGATTGCAGTGCTCTCAGTCATGACGCTTGTGATTATGCTGTATATGTCCAATGACGCTGATCGTTATTTGAGCTTGGGTTTTGCACATATTATTCATGCAGTCATCGTTGGCATTGTCTTTACTGAATTATTTGTCTTATTTTTGCGTTTGTACTCGGTACACTTTTCCTATCTTGAGCATGAAATAAATGGCCAGTTATCCACCGCCATTCGCATGATTGTGCCCAGTGTTATCGTTCCTTTATGCATGATTGCGTTTTATCACTTTATATTCATGGATGCAGCTCTCATTGAGAGTGCTACCTTGTGGATCATAGGTGCTGTGGATTTAAATGACGGCCTGAGCATTTGGCAAAACATTAAAATTATTTTGATAAACCAAATAGCTTGGTTTATGGGGATTCATGGCAGCTCTGTAATTGTTACCGTTGCGGATGTGATTTTTGCACCGATCAGTGCTGATAATTTCAGTGGTGAAATTATCAGCCACTTTGCATACCTAGGTGGTTCAGGCTGTACCCTGGGTTTGGTGATGACCTTGTTTTTTTCACGACGAAATAGTAACCGACACTTTGCTAAATACGCCATTATCCCAAGTTTATTCAATATTAATGAGCTGGTTATATTTGGTCTGCCTATCGTTTTGAATCGTTTTTTGCTGTTGCCGTTTTTATTCATGCCGGTACTGGCTGTTGGGATTACCTACTTAAGTATTGGCTTCGGTTGGGTTTCGTTTTCGAATCATGACGTGGTTTGGAGTATGCCATTTTTATTGGGCGGTTATTTACTCACCGAACACTGGAGTGGGGCGGTTTTACAGTGTGTCATTTGCATCGTCAGTGGTCTTATATATTGGCCATTCTTAAAGCGCTATGAGGTGTATCAAAACCAGCAGCAAGCGCAAAAGATTAAAGGGTTGATTGAGCAACTGAGTCAGCCTGACATAGATATGAAGACAGCTCTTAAGTCCCCTGGCGAACTGGGGGTGTTCTGCCGTCGAATAGCAAAAGATCTTTCTAGTCTTAAAGACTTAGAACTGCACTACCAGCCTAAGGTGGATGCTCAGGGAAAAGTCGAAGGGGCGGAAGCCTTATTACGTTGGCAGCATCCGGTGTACGGCAGCTTGCCACCTTCTTTGTTTATACCCATTGCAGAGGCGTCTGAGCAAATACATAGCTTGGGCATGTGGGTGGTTGAACGCAGTTTGAAGGACATGGGGTTAATGGACCGCTCCTATGGGTTTAGCGGCATCCCCTTTGCGATTAATGTGTCACCTATTCAGCTGACTCGCCCTGAATTTTTTAAAACAATGAAAAAGCATATTGCCCGTTATGGGGTGGACCCGAAACGCATTGAACTGGAGATTACCGAAGGTCAGCGTTTATTTCTAACCGAGGCGTTAGTTGAAGAGCTACGCAAGTTAGCAAGTATGGGCGTGCGTATTGCGGTGGACGATTTTGGTATGGGGCACACCTCTTTGCATTACCTAAGATCATTTCCGGTACACAGCTTGAAGATTGATGGCGATATCATTAAAGATGTGGCCGACAGTGCCTTGATTCAAGAGATCGTGCAGAGCATGGTTCACCTTGCACACGGTATGAACGCGGTATTAATTGCTGAGTGGGTTGAGCAAGAGACGCAATTGGATCGCCTGAAAACCCTGGGGTGTGATCAATATCAAGGGGCGATCTTCAGTATGCCACTGCCTCTTCCCGAGTTAGTGGCATACTGTGTGAAACATCAAAAATAACCTAGGGTGCGAGCACCACTTTACCGGCGACCTTTCGTTGCAGAACATCGTTTAACGCTTGGTGTACGTCGTCCATTTTATAGATTTTATGGATGTGCGGCTTAAGTAAGCCCTTGCTGTACCAGGTGAATAATTCCACTTGGTTAGCCATATAGTCTTGTGGTTGCTTTTGTACAAAACTGCCCCAGAAAACCCCCGTGACACTGAAACCTTTAACTAGGGCAAGGTTCACTGCAAATTCAGGAATGCGGCCTGAGGCAAAACCGATCACTAGGTACCGGCCGTTCCATGCCATGCGACGAATACTGGCATCAAAAGCATCGCCACCAACTGGATCAAACACCACATTAAAGCCCTTGTTACCGGCTAACTTTTTCAAGTTATCGGCCAGTTGCGCATCATTCAATACAAGGTTGTCAGCACCGTGGTCGCTGGCAATGTCGAGCTTTTCCTGGGTAGAAGCCACGGCCGTCACTTTGGCGCCCATGGCTTTAGCGATTTCGATGGCAGCAATGCCCGTGCTACCAGCGGCACCCAGTACTAATACGTGTTCACCTTCTTGTAATTGCGCGCGCTGCTTTAAAGCGTGATGAGACGTGCCATAAGCACACATAAGCGCGGTTGCATGTTCAGCGGATAAACCGTTTGGCAGTGGCTGAACAATGGATTGATGCAACACCACTTGTTCGGCGTAACCGCCGATTGGCATGATAGCGGCAACCTCATCACCCACTTTGAACTTCTCAACCCCTTCTCCGACTGCGTCAATGACACCAGCCACTTCAATCCCTGGTGTGAAAGGTGTAGGTGGCTTCATTTGATATAAGCCCTGCACCAATAAACCATCTGGATAGTTAACACCTATGGCACTGGCGCGAACGCGTACTTGGTTTTTCTTTACTTCAGGGGTCGGCGCGTCAATGACTTTCAAATCTTCGATGGGTGCAAATGCTTCGCAAATTACTTGTTTCATAAATCACCTTTTTGTTTATAGCGATAGTAGGAGGTCCTATTAAATAAATGAAGTGAATATGATTTATCTTTCCGTATCAGTGAAACTTATAGTTGAAAGGAGTTCACTTCGAGATTGCTGTTTGTGTGTGGCTGTATTTTAATGGTGTGTATGAATATACAGTGTGTGCGTTTTTATGAGACTAGATAAATTGCAATCCCTAGCTATTTGCCCTTGGGCCAAGGGTGAAGAATATGTGCGTTATCACAATCAAGAGTGGGGCGTGCCGTGTCGTGATGACCAAGCTTTGTTTGAGAAAATCTGCTTAGAGGGCCAGCAGGCCGGTTTGAGTTGGATTACAGTATTAAAAAAGCGAGACCATTATCGCGCCTGCTTTCATCAATTTAACCCCAATAAAGTTGCTAAAATGCGCGATGACGAGATCGAAGCGCTTTTACTTGATGCAGGGCTCATTCGAAATCGCTTAAAGCTTTATGGGATTCGTAAAAACGCCTTGGCGTTTTTAGCATTGCAAAAGGAATTAAAGAAACAAAGCTTACAGTTTCATGACTTCATTTGGGGATTTGTCCAAAACCAAGTTAAGGTGAATCACTTCAAACACTTATCTGATGTGCCAGTGCAAACCGATGAGGCACTGGCCATGAGTAAAGCGTTAAAAAAAGCGGGTTTTACCTTTGTTGGGCCGACCATCTGTTATGCATTCATGCAATCCATGGGCTTGGTGAATGATCATTTAACCCACTGCCCATGCCACCCGGAGAATGAAGGGCAACCGTGCGCAACAATATAAGCCTCTTTGCTTTCCTAGTATCGCGATTTGCCATGTAAATATGTTAACGTGCCGTCTGCTAATCTTTATTTAGTGTCTTTCTATATGGCGGGCATAAATCGCACGTTTACCGGATGGTACATTCGGCAGCTTCAATTGATCTGGGTATTTTATGATTCGTTCACTTATTCCTCTGGCGGCACTGCTGATTTCTGATGCATTTGTACTGCTTGGCCATGGCTTATTGCTCACGCTATTGCCAATGTCTGCTAGCCAGTTGGGATTTTCAGACTTCCAAGTGGGTTTAACCGGCTCAAGTTATTTTGTTGGGTTTGTGGTGGGTTGTTTAGCTACGCCATTTGTTTTGAAACGCGTGGGGCATATCCGAACATTTGCGGTGCTCGCGTCTGGTTATACCGTGATTATTTTAATGTTTGTTTGGAGTCAAAGTTTTATTGGCTGGATGCTGCTGCGTTTCATGATTGGCACCATGATAGCGGGAATTTACATGATTATTGAGAGTTGGCTGAATGAGCGGGCAGACTCCAAGAATAGGGGCTCGGTTTTATCTTTTTATGCCATGATGAATTTGGCCATGATCACCCTTGCCCAGCAGCTATTAAACCTAGGAGATGTGGATGCTTTGCTACTTTTTGCCTTGGCCGGCATCTTTTTATCGCTATCAATTGTGCCTGTCTCACTTACATTGGCTCTTGCTCCGACCCCTATTAATAAAGTAAGTGTGGATTTTGCGAAGGTTTGGCGGCACTCCCATATCGGTATTATAGGTTCAATTTTTACAGGTCTTATTACCGGTTCATTTTGGGCGCTGGCGCCTATTTATGCAAAAGATGGCGGCTTTACCACATTCCAGTTGGCTAACTTTATGTCGGCGGTCGTATTAGGCGGGGCTTTGCTCCAGGTGCCTTTAGGCCGTTTTTCAGATAAGTTTGATCGACGTTTAATTCTAACCTTCATTGCATTAGTAGGAGCGATTGTGTCGTTTGTGATGTTTGCTGCGTCATTTCAAGACTTCTATGCCGGTACGCTTTCAACGGTATTAGCGTTTATGTGGGGAGCGGTGGGAATGACCATGTACGCCATTTGCTTAGCCCATGCGAACGATAATGCAGACAGTGCCGACTTTGTGGATATTGGTAGCGCCATGTTAATTACATATGGTCTTAGCTCGGCCATCGGTGCGCCCATTGCATCTTTATTTATGAACCTACTGGGTCATGAGTTTTTGTTTGTGTTTATGGGTGCAAGTTTCACCTTGTTCTGCTTGATATTAATCGCTCGTCGCAAATCCCATGTCTTGCCCGTGACGACAGATGATAACGAGGACTTCCAAGCGGTGGCAGGGATGACGACCCCTGAAGCGTATAACCTTGACCCTCGTGCGGAAGACACGCCCTAAGCGCTAATGTGTCTTTTTATAGGCGAAAAAAAACCTTGTATCGCTACAAGGTTTTTGTTTTTCAGGCTTAGGTAACGCTTATACGTTAAATAAGAAGTGCAAAATATCGCCATCTTTAACGATGTATTCTTTGCCTTCTACGCGTAACTTACCCGCTTGCTTACAGCCCGCTTCACCCTTGTATTCGATGAAATCATCGTATGACATGGTTTCAGCACGAATAAAACCTTTTTCGAAATCGGTGTGAATCGCCGCCGCCGCGCGAGGTGCGGTGCTGTTTTTCTTGATGGTCCAAGCACGTACTTCTTTTACGCCAGCCGTGAAGTAAGTTTGTAAGCCAAGTAATTCATAACCACCACGGATAACACGGTTCAGACCTGGCTCGCTTTGGCCCATTTCTTCAAGGAACATGGCCACGTCTTCTGGGTCATCTAGCTCAGAAATTTCTTGCTCGATTTTATTGCATACAGGGACTACAACGGCGTTTTCTTTGGCGGCGATCTCGTTAACGATGTCTAGGAACGGGTTATTTTCAAAGCCGTCTTCTGACACGTTAGCAATGTACATGGTTGGCTTCACTGTGATCATGTGAAATAAACGCACGCGCTTTTTTTCGTCGTCGTTTAGATCCATTGAGCGAATCGGCTGATCACTTTCTAAATGGGCGACCATTTTTTCCAATAAATTTTTATCGGCTACGGCATCTTTGTCGCCGCTCTTAGCAGTACGCGTCACGCGCTGCAATTGCTTCTCGGCAGACTCAAGGTCAGCCAGGATTAATTCAAGGTTGATGACATCAATGTCATCGGCAGGGTTGATACGGTTTTCAACGTGAATCACGTTCTCATCTTCGAAACAGCGCACAACGTGAGCGATGGCGTCCGTTTCGCGAATGTTGGCTAAAAACTGGTTACCCAAGCCTTCACCCTTGGATGCACCTTTCACCAGACCCGCAATATCCACAAACTCCATGGTGGTGGCGATGGTTTTTTGTGGGTTCACAATAGCCGCCAACGCATCTAGACGAGAGTCAGGCATGGCTACCACACCACTGTTTGGCTCAATGGTGCAAAACGGAAAGTTTTCTGCGCCAATACCAGATTTAGTCAGTGCGTTGAAAAGGGTAGATTTACCAACGTTTGGTAAACCGACAATGCCACATTTAAAACCCATGTTGTTTACCTCTATATGAGCCTGTCGTCAGGCATCTGGCTTTCGGTTAAGTTATGCTTTGATACTGTGCAAGCGATTCATTGCGCCAGCCCAATCACCTGTGACCAGACTGTCTATTTCAGAAGCAGCTGCGTCGATGATGGTTTCAATCTTTTTTAATTCGTCTTTATTGGGTTTGCCCAATACGTGGCCTGTGACTTTGTTTTTATCGCCTGGGTGTCCGATACCAATACGTAGACGATAGAAGTTTTTGTCGTTGGCCATTTTACTAATGATGTCGCGTAAACCGTTTTGCCCACCATGACCGCCACCTAATTTTAACTTGGCAGTACCCACAGGTAGATCCAGTTCATCGTGTAACACTAAAATTTCATTTACAGGAATTTTATAGAAGTTAGCGAGCGCTTGAACGGCTTGGCCACTTACATTCATGAAGGTAGTCGGGAAGAGTAAAAAGACTTCTTTGCCTTTGATTAAGGCTTTTCCACATAGGCCGTGGAATTTTTTTTCAGGTTTGAGTTGCACGCCATAATGACGTGCAATCTTGTTGAGTAACCATGCACCAGCGTTGTGACGCGTATTCTCATATTCCGGGCCGGGATTACCCAGGCCCACAATCAGACGAATGTTATCCTTCACGCTAGTGCCTTAACTTAATGGGTTACTCTGCAGCTGCTTCTTCAGATGCGTCGTCTTCAGTTGCTGCACCTTTAGGTACATCAATAGATACAACCGCTGAATCGTGATCAGCACCGTGAGTTAGCTCAAGGATTTCAACGCCTTCTGGCAATACAAGGTCAGAAAGGTGAAGCATAGTGCCCACTTCAGCGTCTTTTAGGTCAACTTCGATGAACTCAGGTAGTTTACCTGCTTCACAGATAACCACTACGTCAGAGATAGTGTGCTTAACTTTACCGCCTTGTAGCTTAACGCCTTTACAGTTTTCTTCGTTGATGAAGTGTAGAGGAATGTGCTGCTTGATTACGGTAGTTTTAGATACGCGTTGGAAGTCAACGTGTAGGATAACTGGCTTGTAAGCGTGACGTTGAACGTCTTTTACAAGTACAGTTTCAGCAGTACCAGCAACGTTTAATTTGATGATGTGGCTGAAAAAACCTTCATCTTCAAATGCTTTGTTAAGCTCTTTAAGTTCTAGAGTAACCTGAGTAGGTTCTTTCTCGCCACCGTAAACGATGCCAGGAGTTTTGCCCGCTTCGCGACGAAGGCGGCGGCTCGCACCCGTACCTTTCAATTCGCGAAGTTCAGCGTTCAATTCGTAATTAGCCATGGTTATTACCCTTTATAAATGAAATTAGCCCTAACCCCGCGACCAGAGTTAGAGCCCATTGCTTAAAGTAAACTTTAAGCTCATCAAGTACCTTGTTTCGAATTAACGGAACATCGCACTGATGGATTCTTCGTTGTTAACACGTCGGATCGACTCTGCTAACAGACCCGCTAAAGTCAGCTGACGAATTTTCGTGCTGGCTTTTGCTTCAGCAGTTAGCGGGATGGTGTCAGTAACAACCAACTCGTCTAACTGAGAGTTCTTGATATTCTCAAGCGCGGCGCCGGATAGTACAGGATGTGTACAGTAAGCGACAACCTTTTTCGCACCAAACTGCTTAAGTGCATCCGCTGCTTTACATAGGGTACCTGCGGTATCCACCATGTCATCAACCAGTACACATGTGCGGTCAGTTACATCACCAATAATGTGCATAACTTGGGCTTCGTTGGCTTGAGGGCGACGCTTATCAATAATGGCAAGGTCAGCATCGTTTAATTGCTTAGCAATTGCACGGGCACGTACTACGCCACCTACGTCAGGAGAGACAACCATAAGGTTGTCATAGTTTTGCTTCTCGATGTCATCTAATAAAATTGGTGAACCGTAGATGTTATCCATTGGGATATTAAAGAAGCCTTGAATTTGGTCTGCGTGAAGATCAACCGTTAATACGCGATCAACACCCGCAGTTTGCAGCATATCAGCGACTACTTTTGCAGAAATCGGCACACGCGCAGAACGTACACGACGATCTTGACGAGCATAACCATAATAAGGAATAACAGCCGTAACACGACCTGCAGAAGAACGACGCAATGCATCGGCCATTAACAACACTTCCATAAGGTTGTCATTGGTAGGAACACAGGTAGGCTGGATAATGAAAACGTCTTTACCGCGCACGTTTTCTTGGATATCAATGGTGATTTCACCATCACTGAATTGCCCGCAAGTGGCCTCACCTAGGGGAAGGTCTAGACGCTCGACAATAAGACGCGCCAATTCCGGATTTGCGTTACCGGTAAAAACCATTAACTTAGACACGTCGGATACCCCATGTGCTAATTAGCTTGATCAATGATGGATTTTAAAAAAGATGGCAGGGGTGGCAGGATTCGAACCTACGCATGACGGGATCAAAACCCGTTGCCTTACCGCTTGGCTACACCCCTAAATTGACTCAGCTAATTAAAGCTTTTTGCAATGGCGATTGGTTAATGCCTTTCGCCACGAAAGCTTGTATGTCAGCTGGTAGCTTGGCTAGAACCGAGTTTGCTTTGTTCTCAGAATCGAGTTCTAAGAAGACGCAAGCGCCAGTGCCAGTCATTCTAGCAGAGCCAAAATTCTTTAGCAAATTCAATGAGTTAGAAACTTCTTGGTAGAGTTTGCAAACCACTGATTCACAGTCATTTTGACCCTCGCCCCTGAGAGCGGCGCTCATTCTGCACGTTGGCGTGTCCCTTGTCAAACTTTTGTTTGAAAAAATCTTAGCGGTGTTTACATGGCAAGGCGGTACAACCACCAAGAACCAATTCTCTTTTAAGTCTTCCATCGGTGTGAGTTGATCGCCAACGCCCTCTGCCCATGCCGCTTTACCGTGCACGAACACTGGAACATCAGCACCCAGCTGTAAGCCTAGTTCAGCTAATTCGGTTGTGCCTAGTTGGGTTTGCCATAAATGATTTAATCCAACCAATGTGGTGGCTGCGTTGGAGCTGCCGCCACCAAGGCCGCCGCCCATGGGTAGTATTTTATTCAATTTAATATCGACACCCTGGGTACAGCCGGTTTTATCTTGCAGAATTTTAGCCGCTTTATATATGAGATTGTCCTCCAGTGGTACGCCTTCAATGCCTGGGGTGATGGTGATCTTGCCAGTCGGGTTGGTATTGAAGGTCAGCTCATCGCAGCGATCAATGAACTGGAAGATCGTTTGTAGTTCGTGGTACCCGTTGGAGCGCTGGCCGGTAATGTGCAGAAATAAATTTAATTTTGCTGGGCTGGGTAGGGTGAGCGAATTAGATAGAAGCATGATGACTTTTTGATTTGTGTGCGGGATCAATTGGAAGGCAGTGTATTTTAAACCCTATGGCTTGGCGAGGTTTTCTCCTTATAAAGCTTATATGTGTTTTTATATTGAGTAGCTATATAGATGAGATTGCTCTGAAAGGGCTTTGAATTACTTTTGGTGGCATGTTTTTCCTGGTGGGTCCTTTGTTTATTCGTGTTTTTATGGGGTTGATTTCAGCTTAATCTATCGTACTGTAACTAAATGCAGCCCTTGTTTAGCCTGTCTTTCCCCTGTTATTGAGTGTTTTTAGGGCCTAAAACCGCTATGTGTGAAATTTTCTCAGGACTTGATATGTAGACCTCTAAACTTTAGACTTGTTGTTAATTGAACGTTCAATCAAAGAAGATATGCCGAAAATAGGAATAGAGCCTGTGCGTAAGTTACAGCTAATAGAAGCTACGCTTAAATCCATAGAGGCCCATGGTTTTCAGGGAACCACCATCGTTACCATAAGCCGTTTAGCGGGTATGTCATCCGGTATTATTAGTCATTATTTTGGTGGTAAGCAGGGTGTCATTGAGGCGGCAGTGCGTCATTTGCTGGATCAATTAAAGCAGGGTTTGCTTACTCGAATCGAACAGGCGGGAAGCCCAAGTCCTCTGGAGCGCTTGATGATGGTGGTCGAAACGAATTTTTCTGGATTTCAGCGCTCATCCCCTGTGACCATGGCGTGGTTATCATTTTGGGGGCAGGCGACTCATGACCCTGGGCTAGCAAGACTTCAGGCGGTGAACAGTAAACGTCTTGAAAGTAACTTGCGATTTTCGTTTCGCCAGCTCATTGGTGATGCACAAAAAGCGGCAGAAGCCGCGCGCATGACCGCCGCTATGATCGATGGTATGTGGTTACGCAGCACATTGAGTGCGCAGCAAGAGCAAAGCTTCAAAGATTCTGAACGTCTATGTAAAGAATTTATCCACTTGCAGATCGATCGCTTTGGGAGCCAAGTATGAACACGCTTAAGAATTTTATTGATGGAAAACCGCTGAGCAACTCCAGCGGCGAAAGCTTCGATGTGATCAACCCTGCCACGGGTGAGGTGTCTTATAAAGTAGAAGTGGCAGATGACAGTATTCGCACTGCGGCCATTGAAAGCGCCCATAACGGTTTTGAGTTGTGGTCGGCCATGTCCAATACACAGCGTAGCCGTATTTTATTAGATGCAGTGGCCTTACTGCGCGAGCGCAATGACGAGCTTGCCGCGATAGAAGTGCTAGATACGGGCAAGCCTTGGCAAGAAGCTTCCGAGGTGGATGTGGTCACCGGTGCCGATTCGATCGAATTTTTTGCGGGTATCGCTCCGTCCATTGAAGGCAATCAACAAGACTTAGGCGATGACTTTTATTACACCCGCCGTGAGCCATTGGGCATTTGTGCGGGCATTGGTGCGTGGAACTATCCATTACAAATTGCCTGTTGGAAAGCGGCCCCTGCTCTGGCTTGCGGTAACGCGATGATTTTCAAGCCGTCAGAGGAAACCCCTCACGGTGCAGTAAAGTTGGCCGAAATTTTTATCGAAGCGGGCGTACCGGCTGGCGTATTTAATGTTGTGCATGGTGCGGCGGATGTGGGCAGTTGGCTGACCCATCACAAAGATATTGCTAAGGTGTCCTTTACCGGCGAGGTGGGCACCGGCAAAAAAGTGATGGCTGCAGCGGCCACGACGCTTAAAGATGTGACTATGGAGCTTGGTGGTAAATCCCCTCTGATTATCTTTGATGACGCAGACCTCGAAGACGCGGTTTCAGCGGCCATGCTCGGTAACTTTTATACACAGGGTGAAGTCTGCACCAACGGCACTCGAGTTTTTGTGCAAGCCGGTATTAAAGATGCGTTTGTTGCGCGTTTATTAGAACGTACGCAAAACAATATCATCGCGGGCGACCCCATGAATCCGGATGTGAATTTTGGCGCTTTGATTTCACAGAAGCATCAGCAACTGGTGATGGGTTACATTGAAAAAGGCAAAGCCGAAGGCGCGACACTGTCTTATGGCGGCGATGCGTTAAAGCCAGCTGGATTTGAAGGGGGGTTCTTTGTTCAGCCAACGATCTTCACCGACTGTACCGATGACATGACCATTGTACGCGAAGAAATTTTTGGCCCTGTGATGTCTGTGTTGAGTTTTGAAACGGAAGACGAAGTGATTCGCCGCGCCAATGATACAGAGTTAGGTTTGGCAGCAGGTGTTTTCACGTGTGATATTCGTCGAGCCCATCGAGTGATTCATAAAATTCAGGCCGGTATTTGTTGGATCAACGCCTATGGTAATTCCCCAGCGCAAATGCCAGTGGGGGGGTACAAATCGTCTGGCCTTGGGCGAGAAAACGGTGTTGAGACCCTGCGCCACTATACCCAAGTGAAATCTGTTTATGTGGGTATGAACCCCATAGAAAGCCCGTTTTAGGAGTCTGCCATGAGTGAATA
>JBNMQC010000049.1:0-14859 GCA_051277445.1 Bermanella sp.
CTAAAATAGCAAGTTATGCGCCAAAGCAATTTACGTTAATATAGCGTTCTGACCATTGGTTTTAGGCAAACACTTGCCGATTTGATTATTCAATATGACGTTGCGGCGAATACTCACCGCTGAGAAATAGATAAATAATTAAGGTTGCTATGAAACGTATTTTTAAAAAAATGGCCTGTCTCAGCATCATGTTGACGGCTTTGTGTGCCCATGGTTTTGAACAGACACTGACCTTCACAGAAGCTCAGTTACAAGAAAAACTACAGGCTATGACGCCAATCGAGCGTCAAACCTTATTTGCGAATGTTGTATTAACGGATGCAAAGTTGCGCTTACTGGATGCACAGAATCAGTTATCGGTAACGGCATTTTTAGATGTGACCGCTTTAGGTGGTTTACGTGGGTCGGGTCATGTGACGGTTCAGGGCAGTGTGATGTATCAGCCGAGCGAAGGGGCGTTTTACTTACACAATGCGCAGCTGGTAGAGCTGCATGTGGAGCAGTTATCCAAAGAGACCATCAATCAGCTTAAACCGGTATTACAAGATGTCATTGCGCAAAGCCTGCAAAGTCAGCCTATTTATCGTTTAAAAGATAACGACATGCGCCAAGCACTGGTGAAGGCCAGCTTGAAAAAAGTAGAAGTGAAAGACCAAGCACTGTTAGTCACCTTGGGTTTTTAACTAAACGCTCAATAGTTTTTGTCGAATACGCGGGTTATTTTTAGCCCGCCTAAACAGCATTAGCATCGTAAAGCCCATCAGCAGATTGCCAATGGCGCATCCCCAAAACAATCCGGTCAGTCCGCCAAAGTATTGCCCTAACCATGCACAGGGTAAGTAAAAAACAAATAAGCGCATGAGGTTGATGTTCAAAGACAAGTGGGTTTTGTGCAGTGCGTTCATGGTGGCCGTACACACTAGGGTAAACCCCATGGCAAAGTAGGTCAGCGGTACAATATAAATAAACTGCTGAATAATCCCTTGTACCTGTACTTCTTCACTAAAGATGCGGCTCACGGGCTCAGCGAAAATGGCCAGTAACCCATACACCACCAGTTGCCACCCAAATAGAAATTGCATACTTTTTATTAAAGCCTGCTCAATGCGCTTATCTTCCCCTGCGCCGTGATTTTGCCCAACAAACGGCGGCAGACTGGCGGTGAATGCCATGATCACAATCATCGCCAAGGGTTCAATGCGGCTGCCTACACCATACGCGGCAACGGCATGTGTGCCGTATTGAGCAACCCAAGCCACCATGATGCCGTTTGCCAAAGGCCCAAGCATATTGGTTAACGCAGCGGGAATGCCAAGTTTGGTCAGTTGCTGCCATTGCTGAACGATACCCTTGGGAATCGCCAGAGAAATCAGATCTTTCTTTAACAAATAACGAAGCACAACAATAAAAGCCACGGCCCAGCTAATGGCCGTTGCGATGGCCGCGCCTTGAATCCCTAGCTTGGGAAAGGGGCCAATGCCAAAAATCAGTAAAGGATCCAGCACACCATTAATGGCCGCACTGCCCAGCATGATTAAACTGGGTAGCTTGGTGTTGCCGGTGGCGCGAATACTGGCATTGACGATCACCAGCACGATCAACAGCACACAACCCATGTACCACCAAGTCATATAGTCTGATATGAGCTCGATCAATTCGTCACTGGCGCCGAGCCAAGCAAACACAATGGACTGGGTGCTAATCCCAATTACAGCAAGAATCAGCCCTAAAATGAAAGACAGGTATAGGCTTGCTGTAACCCAGTTGCGGGCTTGCTCAGCGTCTTTTTGTCCTAGACTTCTGGCGACAACAGCGCCAGTGGCGATACTTAAGCCAATGGCGAGGTTCATGATCATCATGGTGACGGGGAAGGTAAAGCTCACCGCGGCTAACGGCTCTGTGCCCAGCAAGCTGATAAAGTAAGTATCAATGAGGTTAAATAAAAAAATGCTGAGAATCCCAAGCACCATAGGTGCCGTTAGCCGGTATAACCAACTTGAAATAGCGCCTTGTGTAAGATCTGAGGACATAAACCGTGTGCTTGTTTTTTAGTAAGGTGAGACATGATGCCATAACTGGCGGCTGGTAAGCTTAAAACCGAGTTGAATGGTGTGTTTCTTTTATAATCATAATAGAGCACATTTTTGCTTTAACCGTTTTTACGAACCCCGTATGCCCGTTTATTTGATTCGCTACTCATGATGCTTTAAGGCAACTTAAAGGCTTTGCTGGTTAGACGCAGGTCCAATCAAGCCGTCAGTTGTTTAGACGTATGAGCCCTAAGACATAGGCCTGTATGCACACTGATTGTTTTGATTAAACAAACGCGAGGGGACTTGCTGGTATTTATCCCCAGAATCTGTGGATAAGTCTGAGGATAGCCATGGGGTAGAATGACCTTGCCTACAGGGCGTAATAGCCCAAGTTAATTTGTCCAATTTTTACTCTAGTAACAGCCGAAAAAAAACCGCGACCTGTTAATAACAAGACGCGGTTTTTTTTTGCTAACTAATAAAAAATAATTAGAAAGACTGACGTAGGAAAATAGCTACAACAGTGTCATCACCTTTTTCATTACCATCAGCATCCGAAGTAATTGAACTAGTTTGCTCAAGCTCTAAACGGATGTGGAAAGTATCAGAAACAGATTTGATCACCTGTGCATAGATATCGCTTTCTAGCTCAGTTCCATCATCATCTTCACCAAAACCATAACCAGCGTGGATACTTAGGTCAGAGGCTAGCTCATACATACCACCAACAGACATAGAGGTACGCTTGTCACCAGCCGCATCGTCTTTATCGACAGACTGATAGTTAAAACCCACTTCAAGCTGATCATTTGCGCGGAACTTAGCACCGATGCTGGCAAGAGAAGGTGCGGCTAAGTCTGCTCCAGGGGCTTCACTCACAATGGACTGAACATAAGCTGCATTGACGGTTACTTGACCGAACGATGCAGCACCACCAACGGTTACGCCTGTCACACCAGATTCGTTTGCTTTAACCTCATCAGAACCAACGGTGTAGGTACGATCATCTTCACCGATATGCGCTGCAACAGTAAAGGTAATAGGATCAGTGCTATAACCACCACCACCGTAGGTGTAGTTAATGGTGCTGTCATTACGGAAGCCATATGCTAAAGAACCAGGTAAGACTTCAGTTGTAAAATAGTAAGCGCCGTAACCATGACCTTCGGTTTTCATGGCATTCCAAGCACTGTATTCAAACAAAGGCGACCATTGGCTGCCAATTGTAATATTGTGCTGGTCTTTAGATAGAGAGAGATAACCTTGGCGAGTTTGGAAAGACGGGCCGCCATCATCAAGAACATTTACGTTTTGCTCAATGTGATAACCAGTAGTCCAACCGTTGGCATGAGTTTCATCACCAGAAACAGTAAAACGAGAAGTAACAGGGTTGATCATTGCAAGGTTTTGATCATCATTATTACCTTGAGGTGCTTGCATACCTGGGAAGATATAAGAACCCGTATCACCGCTGTAATATTCAACACCCAAGTCCACAAAACCAGAAATGTTGACACTTGGGGCAGCAATTGATTGGCCAGCAAAGGCGAGGCCTGCCACTGCTAATGCTAACGATGTTTTTTTGAACATACTTATTCCTCTCTATTTTCTTATTGGGACGTCTGAAAAACTTACAGGCGTCCATGCGAGCTTTACTGCAGTTAAAGCACAGCTTTAACCATACAGCATGTGTGCTTCCTCGCAACTACCTGATTATTATTTAGGCAATTAAGGTCTATTTCTGACACGGTCCTGAATGGGACGATTACACAGATTAAAAACACCCAATTTATGACCAGTTTGTTACGATGGCGAATACTACACGAATAGACACGTTCTTTTTCATAATGGTTAACAGAACCTAAAATCAAAAAAGCCCAGAAAATTCTGGGCTTTTTTGATTTTACTGATAAGTGCGCTTATTGAATGTGCGTTGCTGTGCCTTACAAGGTTGCGAAAACCTTATCCGCGGCTGCAAGGGTGAAGTCAATATCGGCATCGGTAATGGCAGAACACATAAAGCCACCTTCAAATTCAGACGGTGCTAGATAAACACCTTCGTCCAGCATGCCGTGATAAAACTTTTTAAAGCGCTCAGAATCGCATTTTTGTACCTGAGCAAAACGGCGAATGGTTTTTTCTTCACTAAAGAAGAAACCGAACATGCTTCCCACTTGGTTGGTGGTCAGTGGGATATTATGTTTGCTGGCCAGGGTTTCAAGGCCTTCACACAACATCTGCGTTTTACGTGTTAGTTCATCGTAGAAACCAGGTTCGCTGATGGCGTTGAGCATGGCGCGACCAGCGGCCATGGCAATGGGGTTACCCGACAAAGTCCCCGCCTGATAAACCGGGCCAAGCGGTGCTAGGTATTCCATGATTTCTCTTCGACCACCAAAAGCACCCACTGGCATGCCGCCGCCAATCACTTTGCCGAGTGTGGTCATGTCGGGTTTCACACCATACACTTCTTGCGCGCCGCCACGAGCCGCACGGAAACCACACATGACTTCGTCAAAAATCAACACAATGCCATGTACGTCACATAGCTCGCGTAAGCCTTGTAAGAAGCCATTTTCTGGAGGGATGCAGTTCATGTTACCGGCAACCGGTTCCACAATGACGCAGGCAATTTCACTGCCCATTTGTGCGAAGCATTCGCGTACGCTGTCTAGGTCATTGTGGGTTAAGGTGATGGTTAAATCAGCTAGAGCCTTAGGTACACCGGGAGAGCTTGGTACGCCAAGCGTCAGCATGCCAGAGCCGGCTTTAACCAATAAAGAATCGGAGTGACCGTGGTAGCAGCCTTCGAATTTCACCATTTTATCGCGTCCGGTATAGCCGCGGGCTAAACGGATGGCGCTCATGGTGGCTTCGGTGCCGCTGGATACCATGCGCACCATGTCCATGCTTGGATAAATTTCACAAACCTTGTTGGCCATTTCAATTTCAATTTCGGTCGGTGCGCCAAAACTTAAACCGTTCACCAATTGCTTTTGAACCGCATCAAGTACTTCTGGTGCGCCGTGACCCAAAATAAGCGGTCCCCAGGAATTAACGAAATCAATGTAACGATTGCCGTCTTCATCAAATAAATACGCGCCTTCGCCTTTTTGAAAAAAGATAGGGCTGCCGCCAACACCATTAAACGCACGTACGGGAGAGTTCACACCGCCAGGAATATGAGTTTGTGCTTGGGCAAACAAGGACTCGGAACGAGAAATATCCATAACAATACCTACTGCTGAAAATTAAAAAGGGCGAACCACAGCTAAAATAACCACTGCGATTAAAATTAATACGGGCGCTTCGTTGAAAAAGCGATAAAACGTGTGGCTTTTGGTGTTTTTATCATCACGGAACTGTTTAAGTAAATACCCACAATGGAAGTGGTAGCCAACCAATACCGCCACTAAGACTAGCTTGGCATGGACCCAACCTTGGCTGAAATAATAGCTGGGGTTGAGCGTCAGTAACCAGCCACCCAGTATGACAACGGCAATCATGGAAGGTGTCATGATGCCGCGATAGAGTTTGCGCTCCATTATTTTAAAGCGCTCCTTGCTGGTTTGGTCTTCGCTCATGGCGTGATAGACAAACAAGCGTGGCAGATAAAACAGTGCCGCAAACCAGCACACCACCGCAATAATATGAAACGCTTTAAGCCAAAGCATAGCCATCCTTAAATGAGTTAATGGGCATAACGATAATAGTTGTGGATTTTATCATGTTCGATGATGCCCATGACAGAGGCGGTATTCACTTCTTTACCATAGTGAATGGTGAGGCACTCCACTTTTTCATCAATCATGATGTCCAGTGCCTCTTGCAGGTTGGCGCGCATCGAAATACTTTGGCAGGTTAAGCGTTGCCCTGGAATCGCCATCAGGTTTAATGTTGGGTCACCGTCTTCACTTTGCTCTAACCATTCCTGTAGGCTTTCATCGTTCATTAGCAAGTTTGCCACATCCGAGGCAGCAAGCGCGGCTAGGATGCCTTTTTCAGCATGAATGACCAACCAAGTTGGGTTTCCACTGAGTGCTAACTTTAAGGTATCGATGGAGGCAAACTTAGGTACCACTTTTATGTTTTTCTCCGCCACACTTAAAACGCTGTTTTGTCTGAGCATTAATTCCACTGGGCTGGTGTCGGTAGACAGGCCGCGCAGTTGTAGTAAGCGAGGGAAAAGGGCCTTTTGTTTAAACACTTCGCTGGCGGTTAAATTCGCAATGACCACCACCAACATGGCCGGTAACAGAATATTGGGGTTATTGGTCAGTTCCAATAGTGTCATTAACGCGGTGAGAGGGGCTTGTAGGCAAGCGCTCATCATGGCGGCCATACCCAGCATGGCGTAGTAGCCCGTGGCACTGGCGATATCCGGTGCGAAATAATTCCCCACTTCTCCAATGGCGCCTCCGGCACACGCGCCGATAAATAACATTGGGCCGATCGCCCCTGCAGGTTGGCCTAAACCTAAATTGAACCCTGTAATGCATAGCTTAGCTAGCGCAAAGGTGAGTAATAGCATCCAAGGCAGTTGGCCGGTAAGTGCATGGTTAACCGTGTCATAACCAATGCCCATCATGGCAGGAATCATTAATGCAAACAGGCCGTTTAATACGCCGATGATTAAGAATCGCAACCAAATGTTCTTCGGGGCTTTTTGTGCACTTTTTACGCAAATCCAAATAAATAATGCAGCCAGCGCGCCCATGATTAAACCTTCGGCCAGCAAAAAAGGAAATTCTAATAATGAGCGCATTTGCAAAGGGGGGACGGTAAACGCGGGTTCCGCGCCGTAGACCAATCGAGTTAATAAGGCACCCGCCACGGATGCGAGAATAATAGGAATCAAGCTGACGAAGCTATACCCCATCACGATGACTTCCATTGCAAATATCACCCCAGCAATGGGCGTATTAAAAGAGGCACTAATGGCGGCGGCGACACCGGATGCCAATAAAAGCTGAATATGGCGGCTAGGTAATTGAAATTTACGCCCCATGATACTGCCACTGGCGGCGCCTAAATGCACCGCAGGTCCCTCTCGTCCTGAGCTTTGGCCGCTGAGCGCACAGATGATTCCGGCAAAAAATTGCGCGATAAAATTGGTGAAAGGCATGTGCCCTTGATGGTGTTTTAGACGTTCAAGAACATGACTGATGCCCACCATTCGGCTTTGTGCACTTAAACGAGCAAAGATCACCGCCACCAGCATGGCACCGGCTAATGGCAGAAAAAAACGTATCCAAGGGGCCAGTGCTTCGAAGTTTTCACTATCGCCATTTTCAAGGTACGTCGTTAACGGCCCTTCGATGGCAAAACGAAATAACAAGATGGTGCCGCTAGTGATAAGCCCAGCTAATACCCCAAGAAGGGCCAATTGGGGCAACGCATCCCCTTGGGCAAGGGAAATTCTTAAGCGACGAATAAAAGATGCCATTAATTGCTCTATCACTTTTTATGGAAGGCGCTATTATAAGGCCCTTCGAAATTAATCAAAAAAGAAGGTGATATTGTGATTAATGTGGGACTTGTGGGCGGTACCGGCTATACGGGCGTTGAGCTGCTTCGAATTCTTGTGCAACACCCGCAAGTAAATTTAAAAGTGGTGACATCTCGTGGTGAAGACGGCACACCTGTGTCCGATATGTTTCCGAATTTGCGCCCATTCACAAATATCACCTTCAGTGTACCGGATGTTAAAACTCTGTGTGAGTGTGATTTGGTGTTTTTTGCGACACCGCACGGTGTCGCCATGGAGATGGCACCTGAATTAGTAAAAGCTGGTGTGAGAATCGTAGACCTCGGCGCGGACTTTAGAATCAAAGACGTAGTGGAATGGTCAAAATGGTATGGCTTAGAGCACACCTGTCCTGAAATCGTCGAGCAAGCGGTTTACGGTTTACCAGAAGTGAATCGTGACGCCATCAAGACGGCAAACGTCGTCGCCAACCCTGGCTGTTATCCAACGGCAGCACAATTGGGATTACTACCACTGATTGAAGCCGGCTTAATCGAAGTCGATGGCATCATCGCCGATTGTAAATCTGGTGTGAGCGGTGCGGGTCGTCAGGCTAAAATTGGCGGTTTATTGTGTGAAGCCAGTGAAAGTTTCAGCGCTTATGGGGTGCCAGGACACAGACACTTACCAGAAATCAAACAAGGTTTACAAAACGCCAACAAGAACAACGCAGTGGGCCTGACGTTTGTGCCACACTTAACACCGATGATTCGTGGTATTCATGCTACCCTGTATGCCAAATTGAAAGATACCAGTGTGGATTTGCAAAAAGTGTTTGAAGCACGTTATGCCAATGAGCCGTTTGTTGATGTGATGCCAGCAGGTACGCATCCTGCAACACGTAATGTGAAAGGCAGCAACTTCAACCAAATTGCGGTTCATCGCCAACAAGGTGGGGATACAGTCATTGTATTATCCGTTATTGATAACCTTGTGAAAGGCGCTGCAGGTCAAGCCGTACAAAACATGAATATCATGTTTGGTTTTGCCGAAAACACAGGTATGACTCAACCAGCTATGCTTCCATAAAATGGTTTTAGAAAATAAAAAGGACTGCAAGTAATGACAGTGGTAAAAGGCAGCAAGCAAGAACACTTGGTCGTGGTCAGCTATGACCCTTGGACGCGATTCTTCAAACGTTTGCTTTTGCTGATCATTATCGCCGCTCTTGGTGGTGCCAGTTATTTATTTGGGCGCTTTGAAGCGGCTCAAGTACAATCTCAGGCCATTGCCGAGCGCGATCAGCTAAAAGAAGATTTACAAATGGCGCGCGATGAAATGGCGTCGTTTAGTCAACGTGTGATCATGCTTGAAAAAGGCGGTGAAGTAGACCGCCGCTCAACGGAAGGTCTGCGCCAGAATCTTGTGGATCTAAGAACTCAGATTGCCACTTTGCAAGAAGAGGTCGCCTTTTATAAAGGCATCATGGCACCGTCCACACGAAAACAAGACTTACGTATTCAAAAATTGGATATTACGCCGACACTCGAAGAGCGCCGTTTCCGCTATAAAGTGGTGGTAACGCAAGTGGGCACAAACCAGCGCTTTGTGAGCGGTTTAGCGGCGGTGAACATCATCGGTGTGTTGGATGGCAAGCAAGTGATTTATGGTTTGCGTGATGTATCCAATGATGTGCAGGATTACGGCATTAAGTATCGATTCCGTTATTTCCAAGAAATAGAAGGGGACTTGGTGTTACCAGAAGGCTTCACTGCCGAGTCCGTTGAAGTGGTATTACAAACAAATGGTTCAAAGGCCAACCGGGTTGCGCAAACATTCCCATGGCCGGGTAAGGAGTAAAGATGTTGAGCAGTAAAAGTAAAAATCCAGGTCATTACGACACACTTATTTCCAATAAGTCAGAATTCATTGGCGATTTGCATTTCAGCGGCGGTTTACACATTGATGGCCGCATCAAGGGCAACCTAATTGCCGACGAACAAAGCGGTGCTGTGGTTCGAATCAGTGAAACGGGCGTGGTTGAAGGCGAGATTCGCGTGCCGAACATCATCATTAATGGCACGGTAGTGGGTAATGTTTACTCTGGTCAGCACATTGAACTGGCTAAAAAAGCAGTGGTCAATGGCGATGTTCACTACGGCATGATGGAAATGGTCATGGGCGCTCAGGTGAATGGCAGCTTAATCCACCAAGCCAGCGATAAAAATGGCAAAGGCCGTAAGCAACAAAAAGAGCCTGTGGTCGATTTAGCAGGTGAAACTAAAGTTGACTAAAACACTCGGTTAATCACATAATGAAGTCGATTTACACCGAAGGTTTTGCAGTATGAACGTTCTATCCTTGACCCCATCGGCTGTGCGTAAAGTACAGACGCTTATTGAAGATGAAGGCGATGACAGCCTTTGTCTTAGGGTCTTTGTGACAGGTGGAGGCTGTTCTGGTTTCCAGTATGGCTTCACATTTGATACCGAAGTAGCCGAAGACGACGCTCAAATTGAGCAAGAGGGCGTCAAGGTGCTGGTGGATTCCTTGAGTTATCCGTATCTGGATGGCGCGAGCCTTGATTATCAAGAAAGTTTAGAGGGATCTCGCTTTGTGGTTACAAATCCGCAAGCATCTGCAACCTGTGGTTGCGGTTCATCATTTACCATTTAACGCATTTGCGTTGATGGTCTGTTTGGGTTTTAGCGCACTGTCGTGGGCTGAACCCAACACTCATGTCGCTTTACTCCACGCCCATACCCCTGAAGAGTTGTCCGCTATATTGGATCAAGCTGAAAGCTGGGCGGATGCTCGAGATGAATACCCCTCTTCTCCCATAGCCATCGTGTTGCATGGCCAAGAAGCCAATGCATTTGTGAAGCAAAACTACCCTATGTATCGAGCGCTGGTGGATAAAGCTGCGAAATTGGACGCTTTCAAAGTGGTGGATATTAAGATTTGTGAGGCTTGGATGGGGATCAATCAGGTTCGCAGAGACCAGCTACCAGCATTTGTGGATACCGTGCCATTTGGCCCTGATGAAGAAAAGCGCCTACTGGATGCGGGTTATCAGCGGTTTTAGGTAAGCATCAGGCTGGGTAAAGCGCCCCTAATACTCGCTCACCTTTTGCACCGGTCACACCGGCCAAATTACCCGTTAGCTTTAAAATGTTTTGCTGGGCTAACCAAGCAAACGCCATTGCTTCTACCCATTGCGGATCAATACCCAGTTTAGCACTGCGGCAAACGTGATAATTCGAGCCTAGCTCATGACTTAATGCTTTCAATAACTCCCCATTAAATGCACCGCCTCCGCAAATCACCACATCACCTGAGTCAGTGAGGCGTTTAATTTCATGGCAAATACTATTGACGGTAAGTTGAAGGAGCGTTGCTTGCACATCTTCAGTGGGAATGTCTTCAATAGGAAACTGAGTCAGCCACTGAAGATTAAAATGCTCACGGCCCGTGCTTTTTGGCGCGGGCATTTTAAAATAAGGGTCATCTAATAACTGGTTTAAAAGGCGTGTATTCACCGTGCCGCTTTGCGCCCATTGGCCGTTTAAGTCGTATTGGCCTTTACCATTATTCATGCACCAAGCATCCATGAGCACATTGCCGGGTCCGGTATCAAATCCGCCGACATCTCCCTTAACCGGCAAAAAAGTAATATTGGCCATGCCGCCAATATTCACCACCATGCTATCTTGGCCTGCTTGCTGGAAAACTTGCTGATGAAAAGCCGGTACAAGCGGTGCGCCCTGACCATCTGCCGCCATATCGCGAGCGCGAAAATCGCAGACAACATTGATACCGGTTAATTCTGCTAGTAATGCCCCATTGATTAGTTGCACCGTGTAATGGGGAGGCATGTGGCGAACCGTTTGCCCATGGCAGCCAATCGCGGTTATTTGCTCAGCACTAAAATGGGTATGTTTCAGAACATCTTTCACACTTTGAGCGTACAGCTGACTCAGTTGATTGCTTAGTCGGGCGGCGATATTCAGTTCGTCTTCAACCCCTTGGCATAAAGACATGATCTGCATTCTAAGGGCGTCAGGAAAGGCCGCATGGGTTGAGCCAATTAGCTCAATCTTGCCGTCAGCCATGCTCACAAGCACCGTATCTATGCCATCAAGGCTGGTGCCAGACATCTGGCCAATATAATACGACGTTTTGTTATCATCAGCGTGATGCAAAGTAATCACCATACATGTGGCTTTCTAAACGCATCACCATGATTTGAGCATAGTGAAGGAAGCTTTCTTTCTGCGTAGGATCAATCGGCTTAGCGTGAGGTAGACGCACTCGCAGCGGATCACGATGGACGCCATTGACACGGAATTCGTAATGTAAATGTGGCCCAGATGCGAGGCCAGAGCTGCCCACATAGGCCACAGTTTGACCTTGCTTAACGCGCTTGCCCACTCGCACACCACGACCAAAAGATTGTAAATGTGCATACAGCGTGGTGTAACTGGTGCCATGTTGCAGAATTAATACCTTGCCGTAACCGCCTTTGCGGCCAGCAAAAATCACCTTGCCATCACCCGCTGCGCGAATGGGCGTACCTCGTCGGGCCGCATAATCGACCCCTTTATGGGCGCGAATACGGTGTAAAATAGGGTGTTTACGTTTTAGGTCAAATTTAGAGCTAATGCGAGTGAAGTCAACTGGGCTTCGCAAGAAGGCTTTGCGCATACTCAGCCCTGTAGGGGTAAAATACTGCGAATACCCTTTGGCGTCATCAAAGCGGACAGCGGTATAGGCTTTGCCCTGATTTTCAAAGCGCGCAACTAAGATATCGCCATCGCCTACTTTTTTGCCGTCTAGGTATTTTTCTTGGTAGATCAGGCTGAAGTTATCCCCCTGGCGAATATCCAATGCAAAATCCACATCCCAACCGAAAATCGTAGCCAGTTGCATAATGATGTTGTTGCTCATGCCCGAGCTGATGCCGGCTTCGAATAGCGAGCTGTCAATTGTGCCCTGAGCAAACGTCTCCACAACATCGGGCTCTAGCAGTATATGTTGACTGCTAAATCCGGTTTCGTTACGCGTAAAGACATAACTTTCAAATAATGACTTCTCTAGACGAAAGCTCTGCAATGAACGGTCATCCAAGTTAAACCCAACCTTGTCACCAGGGTGAAGTTGATTAAGGCTGGCGCCATGTTCGGTTTGAGTCAGCTGGTATAAAAGCTGAGAAGAGAGGCCTTCATTCACAAACAGCTGGGCCAAGGTATCCCCAGGTTTGATGGACTGCATGCTCCAAGGAATGGAGTCTTCTTTGGTTGCTGCAGCGCTTTGCACATCGGGCAGTGGTAATTGGTAGGCAAAGGTGCGACGTTCCAGTTCTTGTTTGACGGGAATTAAAATAAGCAGTGCCACCAAAAACAAACACGTTAAACCCAGCGCGACCCAGTGGCGCTTTGGCAGTAATTCAATGGTGGATAAATCCTTGTTAATCATAGTATTGCCTGTACTTCTGTTGGGCCAAGCATAACATTCCTTATTTCAAATTGTAGACCCGTTTGCCCGCTTTCGGAGCCAGTTGGCAGCTAAATTGCTGCAACAACTTGCAAAACTTCTAAAATCCGTTAATTTCCTTGCTCCATTCAGATACGAGCACTACTGGGTAAGCTACATGACAGCCGCATTAATAGAAGATCTAAAGGCCAGAGGCCTATACAACGATTGCACCGGCGAAGCCGAATTGGTTGAGCGCTTAGAAGCAGGCTGTCAAACACTCTATTGTGGTTTTGACCCAACCGCAGACAGCCTTCACATTGGCTCTCTCGTGCCTTTATTAGTACTGAAACGTTTTCAATTGGCAGGTCATAAGCCCCTTGCTTTAGTAGGTGGAGCGACTGGTTTAATTGGTGATCCAAGCTTTAAAGCGGTCGAACGTAAACTCAATGGCCCAGAAGTGGTTGGGCAGTGGGTAGAAAAGCTCAAAGCACAGGTAAGTCGTTTCATTGATTTTGAAAGCGGTGAAAACGCAGCAAAAGTCGTGAATAACCTAGACTGGGTTGGCCAGTTTAACATGCTCGACTTTCTACGAGACGTAGGTAAGTACTTCTCAGTGAATCAGATGATTCAAAAAGAATCGGTTAAGCAGCGTCTGGATCGTGACGGCGCAGGTATTAGCTTTACTGAATTCACCTACATGATCCTACAAAGCTATGACTTTGCTAAGCTGAATGAAATTGAAAACTGTATCTTGCAAATTGGTGGTTCAGACCAGTGGGGGAATATCACGGGTGGCACCGAGTTAACCCGACGTATGAATGGTAATCAGGTATTTGGCCTAACCTTGCCTTTAGTAACCAAGTCAGACGGCACGAAGTTCGGTAAAACGGAAAGCGGCACCATTTGGTTGGATGCGAAGAAAACCTCCCCATATGCCTTCTATCAGTTCTGGCTTAATACAGCGGATGCAGATGTGTATAAGTTCCTTAAGTACTTCACATTCTTAAGTGTCGAAGAGATTGATCAGATAGAAAAGGCCGATGCTGAAATTCAAGGGCGTAAGAGCGCGCAACCTATACTGGCCAAAGAAGTCACTAAGTTACTACATGGTGAAGAAGGCCTAGCCGCTGCGGAGCGTATTACCGAGGCTTTGTTCTCGGGTGATGCAACTGCCCTAAGTGAGCAAGATCTAGAACAAATTAAACTGGATGGCTTACCATCTGGCGATATTCAAGTGTCCGACTTAGATGGTGTGCCGTTAACACAGCTTTTATCAGATGCAGGATTAGGTCAAGGCAAGCAAATCAAAGACGCCTTAGGTCGAAACGCGGTCATTGTTAACGGAAAAGGTTATGGGATGGAGTCACTTATGGCCGCCCAAGACATCTATAGCAAAGAAAATGCTCTGTTTGGTCGTTTTTTCATCACCAAGTTAGGTAAGAAAAAGCACCATCTGTTCGAATTGAAATAGATACAAAAAGTTTTAGCTGTAATGGTTGACGAGATAAAAAATCTCCCTATAATGCGCGCCTCCTTCAACGGGAAGCGCGTTTTCTTTATCTAGATTAGAAAAAGAAAACCCCGAAAAAGGTGCTTGGTTTTTAGACAGTGAAAGCTGAAAAAATTAAGTAAAAACAAAGTGTTGACAGCTAATCGAAACACTGTAAAATGCGCGTCCGCTTCGAGGCAAAAGTCTGAAGCGAAACATTTTTGAAAAGCTTTTTAAGATTTAAAAAACTCAAAAAAATGTTGACAAGGAAAAGCGGTTCTGTAGAATACGCGCCTCGCTTCGAGAGAAGCACTGCACTAGCTTCGCTAGAAAGCAGATAAGAAATGGCCAGTCCGAGCGACGGTCACGATCTTTAAAAACGAATTCAGACAATT
>JBNMQC010000050.1:0-14498 GCA_051277445.1 Bermanella sp.
GAGCGGTGGCTATAAATCACGCCTTTTGGGTTTCCTGTGGTGCCTGAGGTGTAGCAAATAGACGTGGCTTGGCGTTCATCCAAAACGGGCCATTCATAGTGGCCGTCTTGCTGCTCGATTAGGGTTTCATAACACAAAGCATTGGTTAGGCTGGTTTGTGGCATGTGGGCTTCATCGGTCATGATGATGTAGCCTTTCACTGAAGGCAGTTTGCTTTGTAAGGCTTCAAGCAAGGGCACAAAGGTGGTGTCTACAAATAAATACTTATCTTCTGCGTGGTTGATGATGTAATCCAGTTGCTCTGGAAAGAGGCGAGGGTTAACGGTATGTAAAATTCCGCCCATCCCCGATATGCCATACCAGCATTCGAAATGGCGGTAGGTGTTCCATGCGAGGGTGCCAATGACATCGCCATCTTGTACACCCAGAGCAATTAACGCTTGGGCAAGCTGACGGCTGCGTTTAGCAGCATCTTTATACGTGTATTCGTGAAAATGCCCTTCCACGGTTTTGGTTATAATGCGCTGATTAGGGTAAAGCTCGGCGGCATGTTCAATGAGCTGGCTAACCAGTAAAGGGGAGTCTTGCATCTGTCCAAACATGAGGCATCCTTTTTATTGTTATGGGATGAACTCAATGTGAGGCATGTAAAAAATCAACACAAGGTACCAAATGCGCCAAATCTAGAATTGGTACACAAGGTCAATGGATTGGTCTGTTTTTACCACACTTTGGGCCAGTTGAAGCGTTCAAACAGTTGAGCCATTTGCCCTTCAATAGGCGCTTTAACCGTTATCGATTGCTGCAATATCGGATGGGTAAAGGTCAGTTGAGCGGCATGTAATAACAGCCGAGGGCATTCAAAATGTTCCCCCACATAGCGGTTGTATTTACCTTTGCCATAGCGGGCGTCGCCAATAATAGGATGGCTTAAATGCTTTAAGTGACGACGGATTTGATGGGTGCGACCTTGTAGCGGCTGCGCTTGAACCAAGCCAAATCGGCTTTGTGGGTATTTGTCGATCGGGGCGTCCACTTCGATTTGTGCAAGGGGTGTAAACAAGGTTTGTGCTTCTTGTTCGGTTTCACTGTCTTGCCCGTAATCGGCCATGCCTTTTAATGGATGGTCCACTTTGATGGGCTCTTTAAGCCAGCCACGCACCACGGCTAAATACATTTTTTGTGCGTCGTGCCACTGGCTTTGCACCTGCTGGGCAAGTTCACCACTGAAAGCAAACAATAAAACCCCGCTGGTGGGACGATCTAAACGATGAACCGGAAACACATGCTTGCCCACCATGTCGCGCACGGTTTGCAAGGCAAATTCTTTTGCCTCTTTTGCGACCCAACTTTTATGCACCAGCAGGCCGCTGGGTTTGTTCACCGCAATCAGGTGTTCGTCTTGATAAAGGATAGGAATGGTCAAAGGTGTAGTCATGGTCGGCAAAAGTGGCATTGTATCAATAACCGGCTTTTGAGGGACAATAACTTTTAAGCCGCTTTTTTCTCTTTTTTCACCGTTGTATTGGGCTGCTCGCGTTCAGACTGCCACCAATCTAATGTGCGCTGCAGCATGTCTTCAAGGCTGGTTTGGTTTTTGTATTGCAGCTCTCGTTGCGCTTTTTCACAGTCGCCGGTGACATTGGCGCAAAGGATATAAGCGGTTTCTAAGCTCACTGCGGGTTCTTTGCGTGTAATGTGGCTGAATAAAGACTGGGCAAAACCGCTGTATTTTAACAGCCAGCTAGGAATAACATGGGCGGGCGGCTTTTTATTTAATTGCTTGGCCACCCAGTGATAGACCTCGCTAAAGTCGGCGCTTGGGCCAGATAAAATATAGTTTTCGCCACAGCGGCCATGAATAAAAGCCTGTATCTGAGCTTTGGCCACATCTTCGACAAAACAAAATGACTTACGCCCAGGGGGAATACCCGGCAAGGTGCCATCATCTATGCAGTTGAATAAACGCACCCAGTTATTCGAATCCTTAGAACCTATAATGGCAGCAGGGTTGAGAATGACGGCATCTAGCCCTTTTTTGATGTATTCGTGAATGACTTCTTCGGCCAAGTATTTCGTGCGGTAATAGGCGACTGGGCTGTCTATGCCACGTTTTTCACTGTGCTCATCTACGGCGCCATCATGAAAGCCATAAATGGCGATGGAGCTGGTGTGAATAAAGCGGATGGCATTCTTCTCAAGGGCCACTTTGGCAAGGTTTTGTGTGCCCATGACATTGGTTTGATATTGGCGTCTGTGATTGAGGCTCCAAGTACTGGTATCGCTGGCAAGGTGGAAGATGGCGTCAACGGATTCAGGCATGGCCCGGCGCAAGCTGTGAATATCATGCAGTGCGCCTAGCTGCCACTGAATGTGGCCGTGTTCCAGTTGATAGATTTTACATTCATTGCGGTACAGGGCCGTCACTTGCCAGCCTTGGGATAGTAGATACTCAATCAAATGTTGGCCAACAAAGCCGGTGGCGCCTGTTACAAATGCGTGCATAAGAGTATGAGCTTGCTGAATGACGTTTTAGGTTACTCTGGATTGAAACAGGCCTCTAGGGCATTTTCAGTCATATTCAGCCTAAAAGCCCCTCGTCAAAGATGAAACCCTGGCCTATTTTAAGTAGAATGCAGCCCCTTTTAATGAGCCTTGGGTGCGTTATGTCCCGTGATCGTATTTATGCCGATGACCATGAAGCCTTAGATGCTTTTGCATTTGATGAGGCCGTGGCACGTGTTTTCCCCGATATGATCAAGCGTTCGGTGCCAGGCTACACCATGATCATTCCTATGATCGGCATCATTACCGAACAATACGCCCAAGCCAATAGTCATTTATATGACCTAGGCTGTTCTTTAGGCTCGTCCTTGCTGGCCATGCGTCACGGCGTTAAAGAAGAGGGCTGTAAAGTCATTGGCATTGATAACGCGGCGGCCATGCTTAAGCGTTGTCAGAGTTATGTGGATATTGATGACGCCACGGTGCCGGTTGAGTTAGTTGAAGGGGATGCCACGGAGTTTGATTATGCCAATGCTTCTGTGGTGACATTGAATTTCACCTTACAGTTTATTCCATTAGAAAAACGCCAAGCGCTGATTCAACGTTTGTACGATGCCATGTTGCCAGGTGGCGCGTTAATCTTGTCTGAAAAAATTCGCTTTGATGAGCCAGAGCAAACCTTGCAGCAAGAGCTGCACTGGGACTTTAAACGGGCCAATGGTTACAGTGATCTAGAGGTCAGCCAAAAGCGCAGCGCCTTAGAAAATGTGTTAGTGCCTGAAACCGCGCAAGATCATATTCAACGTCTGCAACAAGCGGGCTTCTCAAAAGCGTATACCTGGTATCAATGCTTTAACTTTACCTCTTTCATTGCGGTTAAATAACACTCATGGAATTAACTGAAAATTGGTTTAATCACTACTACCAAGATCTTGTGGAATTTATGCAAACGGAGAAACAACCGTTTAATAAATGGGGCCAGGTGATTGAGCAACAGCTGCATGATTTTTATGTGGCTACCCCCCATGGTGATATGCAGCGTTGGTTAGATGCCTTTTTACAACTGCCTGAATTAAAACAGGTGAACTGTGAATTGAACCAAAGTGCCGTTGAATTTCAAAGTGATGAGATAACCCAAGAGCAAAACCAAGCTGCGCTGGCGGCTTTACAAGGCTTGATGCCTTGGCGCAAAGGCCCGTTTCAATTTTTTGATACGAAAGTTGATACAGAGTGGCGCAGCGATTGGAAGTGGGATCGCATTGAGCCTCATTTAGCGCCTTTGCATGGCCGAACCATTTTAGATGTGGGTTGTGGCAGCGGTTATCACATGTGGCGCATGCTGGGGGCTGGCGCAAAACGGGTAGTGGGGGTGGACCCGAGTAAACTGTTCTTTTGGCAATTTGAAGCGGCGAAAAAATACGTACAGGCTGCAAAAAATGAGACCATTCCCGTGCATTTTTTGCCGTTTAAAATGGAAGATGTGCCGGCCAATTTACGCGCATTTGATACTGTGTTTAGCATGGGGGTTTTATATCACCGCCGCTCACCACTGGATCACTTAACTGAGTTACAACAGGCACTGCGCCCAGGTGGTGAAGTGGTGTTAGAGACCTTGGTGATCGAAGGGGAAGAAGGCGAGGTGCTGGTGCCAGATGACCGCTATGCCATGATGCGTAACGTGTGGTTTTTGCCGAGCGCGAAAACCCTGTGCCAATGGATGCGTCGTTTAGGCTTTAAAAATGTGCGTATCGTTGAGCAAAATTACACCACATTAGAAGAACAGCGCACCACGCAATGGATGGGGTTTAACTCGTTAAAAGATTTCTTAGATCCAAACGATCCGCGCAAAACCGTAGAAGGTCACCCAGCCCCTTTACGTGCCACCATCATTGCCAACGTTTAACGTTCGTTTTTAATGTTGGCAAACTGAGCGCTGCACAGGGTTTGTAAATCTTGCGGCGCCAGTTCTATTTCTAGTCCTCGCTTACCCGCACTGACATAGATGGTTTCAAATTCTTTGGCGCTCTCATCAATCACGGTCAGTAAACGCTTCTTTTGCCCAAGCGGACTGACGCCTCCTAATACATAACCGGTACTGCGCTGGACAGCTTGTTTGTCGGCCATGGCGGCTTTTTTAGCTTTAGCGGCCTTGGCAGCGGCTTTTAAATTCAGTGTATGGCTCACCGGAATGACGCACACGGCTAAAGCCTTGGTGTCTAATTCGACTACCAGTGTTTTAAACACGCGCGCTTGAGGCACATCCAGTTTTTCCGATGCTTCTTCACCAAAGGAGGCATGGTTTGCGTCATGTTCATATTCATGAATGGTATGGGCAATGGCGTGTTTTTTGGCCAGATCAATAGCGGGTGTCATAAGTGTGATGTCTTGGGTTTATGAAAGACCATGTGTACGTAGCGCCCTAAATCTCGATAAGGTGCTTCTAATCCGATACGAGATTCTAGCGCAACAAACTCATCCAGTGTTTTTTTATCGCGCATGAATTTAGGCATGTGATCATGCACGCAACGAATACCGCGCCAGCTTAATAATTCTAAGCCTAGGGTTTGAGCTTTGCTTAATACATCCAAAGGCTCCAATGGATTTTGCGGCATGAGATGGTTTTTATCATGGTGAAAGTAATCATTGTGCGCCCGCTGCCATGAGCCATTCATTAGATTTCGCCAGACAATGGCATGGCGGTTGTAAAACATTAAGCTTAAATGGCCTCCTTCGTTGATCAGACTGTACAGGGTTTCAATGGCCTCCAGCGGTGAAGCCAGCCATTCTAAAACTGCATGGTTAAGCACTAAATCATAGGTTTGATTGAGTGCACTTGGTAACGATTGCAAAGGTGCACATAAAAACTGTGCGGGTTTGTCTGGGGCCACTTCTTCAAAAATGAGTTTGGCTTCGTTGAGCATTTCTTCGCTGATGTCTGTCATGGTGATGTCATGACCTTGCGCTAATAATGCACAAGAAAATTGGCCCATGCCGCCACCGGCGTCCAGTACCGTTAAACTCGGTGAGTGAGTGAGGATGGACGCTAAATCCAGGTCCAGCATCTTAAGGCGCAACTGACCCTTTAGTGTGCCATAGATTTGGCTGTTAAAACGTGCGGATAAACCGTCAAAATTACGATCCATGACAACCTAATATATGCCTGAATGGGTGAAGAACATAGGCCGGCAATTGTACCCAGTTTCGTTTGTGGCGTCTGCACAAACTGTGACGAAGCCTAGAGTTTATGGGGTTTGCGGTTGCTTACACGCTTAAGTTTGGTATGCTCAGCTCATTGTATAGAGGTAATGAAATGAAATCGTTTTTAACGCGTTTAGCGACCCCTTTATTGGCCACATCGTTTTTATCGTTCAGTTTTGCCACGCACGCTGAATACAACACCCTGTTTATGGACTTAGCGGCTGGCGAAGACATGAGCCATTACCGTTTAGGTATCGGCGATACACAAAAAGGTGTCGAAGGGGATAAGGTCACCAGCATGATATACCTTGGTTACTTTAAAAGTGACGACATGGCCAAGCTTGAAAAGACCAATTTGGGTGATCAAGAATTTGAAGTCCTGACACTAGGTGCAGGTGGTTTTGGTTATTTGGCTAATCCAAGCCAGCATGGTGGCGCTGAATTTGATTTTGAATTAAGCCAAACCACAAACGATGAATTGGATTACGACCGTGTTAGCGTGGGCATGCGCGCCCAATTATTTTTACCGGTCGTATCGGGCTTACAAGCGAATGTGGGTGTGAACCTTCGCCCGTTTTTCTTAAGTTCTGACTGGGACGATACCGCCAAACTTGAGTATGAATACCAAGCAGGAGTCGAGTTCGCTTTTAACTGGGACATTGCCTTGTATGCTCATTATCGTTTCTTAGGTGCCTACCTTAACAATGACGATAAACTGTCCATGGCCGAAGGCAGTATTTTCGGCTTACGCGCACGTTTCTAATCCATGCCGTAACGTTACAGGCCCATTATGTGGTGGGCCTGTAAATCCACCTTGATCAATACGGAACACTATTTTGACCGCTATCATCGCCCCGCCTGCGGATTTACCCTTAGACAGTATTTTACCTAACGAACCGTTACTTTTAATGGGGGCAGGTCCTGTGCCGGTTTCTCAAAAAGTGGCCATGGCAAACTCTGTGGTGATTAATCATTTGGGCGACACCATGAGTCAGGTCATCGAGCGTGTGCGTTTGATGAGTCAGTATGTGTTTCAAACCCATTCTAAACATATTATTGGTGTGGCCGGCCCAGGCAGTGCGGCGATGGAAATGGCCATTACCAATTTGGTTTGGCCTGGCAGAAAAGTATTAAGCATTCAAAATGGTTTTTTTAGTGCCCGCTTAGCAGAAATGGCGGTGCGCAATGGGGGCGAAGTCAGTGTTTATGATGTGCCCTTAGGCGAGGGTGCAGACCCAGATGAAGTTGAAGCATTATTAAAAGCAGGGGCGTTTGATGTGCTTACTATCGTGCAAGGCGAAACGTCTTGTACAGTATGGAATCAAGAATTAGCGGCCATTACGCGTTTAGCTCGAAAGTACAATGTGCTGTCTGTGGTGGATGCAGTGTGTACCTTGAGTACGATGCCACTGGAAATGGATAACTGGCAGGTGGATGTGGTGATCACGGGTGGGCAAAAAGGTTTGGCGTCCATTCCTGGTGTGTCATTGATTGCGTTTAGTGATCATATTTGGCCGACGATTATGGAACGAACAGCGCCAATGCCCCATTGGTGTTTAGATGTGCGTTTAGCGCGTCAGTTCTGGGAAGAAAAAGGGTACCATTACACTGCGCCAGTCAGTGGTATTTTGGCTTTGCACGAAGCCCTACGACAAGTATGCCTTGAAACATTAGAAAAGCGGTTTGCACGACATCGTTTATGTAGCCTTGCTTTGCAGTCATCGGTAGAGGCTATGGGATTAGAATTATTTGTTCACGCCACTAGCCGCTTAAACAGTGTGGTGGGTATTAACGTGCCCAACGGTGTGGAGTCTAAAAAAGTGTTGAGCACCATGTCTGCCTTATACAAGGTGGAGATCTCCGGTTCATTTGGTTTACCGATCGTTCGCATTGGGCAAATGGGTGAACAAAGTCGTGCCCATAACTTGTTTCGAACCGTCCATGCATTGGGCATGAGCATGAAACACGCGGGTGCGAATATGGATATCCCTTCTGCTATGGCTGCCTTAGAGCGAGCCCTTGATGTGAATGATACGATTACGGCCTAGTGCATGAACATTTTTATACTGGCGTGTTCACTCAAGTTGCTATGTTTCATTCATTGCTAACCCTGTTCACTAACCCTTCGTAATGTACTCATGCCCTGACAAAACGTTGGGCCAAAACGCGTCTCGATTCAATATGTCTCATTGGCTTAACTCCTATGAAACGGTGTGTTTAAAAATAAACAGGCTTTTTTCAAGTGCAGACTAGGCGTGATCTTTTGATTGTTGCTACTATGCGTGGGCGTTTTCTTTAGGGTGGTTTTATGGCCAAGCAGTTGATAGATAAGTTTAATCGAACGGTGGACTATGTTCGCATTTCGGTAACCGATCGCTGCGACTTTCGTTGTGTGTACTGCATGGCGGAAGATATGGTGTTTTCCCCCCGTTCAGAAATACTCAGCCTTGAAGAAATCGAACTCATTGCGCAAGCGTTTGTAGAGTTAGGCGTCAGTAACATTCGCTTAACCGGTGGTGAGCCGCTTGTTCGAAAGGGGATTACCCACTTGGTTGAACGTATCGCGCAATTGCCTGGGTTATCTCAATTGAATATGACCAGTAATGGCAGCCAGTTACCGCACCTTGCCGGACCGTTAAAGCAGGCAGGTCTGAGTCGTCTAAACATCAGTTTAG
Source organism: Bermanella sp. (assembly GCA_051277445.1). GTDB lineage: Bacteria > Pseudomonadota > Gammaproteobacteria > Pseudomonadales > Oceanobacteraceae > Bermanella. Next base: position 8,379 of record JBNMQC010000050.1, read on the forward strand.
ATAGCCTAAAGCCAGATCGTTTCAAGCAGTTAACGCGCACCGGTGATTTGCAAACGGTTATTGATGGCATTATGCAGGCCAAGGCCGAGGGTTTTTCGGATATTAAGATTAACTGTGTGATGCTAAAAGGGCGTAATGATGATGAGATTTTAGATCTTATTGCTTTTATTCGTCAGCATCATTTAAGTATCAGTTTCATTGAAGAAATGCCATTAGGTGAAATACAAGAGCATGACCGAGCGCTGACCTTCATGAGCAGTGCTGAAATACGGGATGTGATCTGTGAGCAGTACGGTTTGAGCGCAAGCGAAGATGAAACAGGTGGCCCTAGCCGGTATTGGCAGTTTTCAGATGGTCACCCTAGCCGTGTCGGCTTTATCTCTCCCCATAGCCATAATTTTTGTAGCACTTGCAATCGTGTAAGAATTACCGCTCAAGGCAAATTACTACTATGCTTAGGCAATGAACACAGTGTTGATTTAAAAGCCGTAGTAAGAGCACACCCAAGAGAGTTAGAACCCATAAAACAGGCGATCATTAAAGCCATGGACTTAAAACCCGAACGTCATCATTTTGACTTAGGGGAAGAGGTTCAGATCTTACGTTTTATGAATAGCACAGGGGGCTAGCACCCCTGTGAACCTGGTTCTAAATGGAATTGACCAACCGATAAGATGAAGCCAATGAGCAGCTTGTTTCATAATTTTTTGGGCAACAGCCCAATTTGGTATAAAAAATCCATCATCGCTTTTTTAGTGATCAACCCGTTACTTGTGATGATCCCAGACGTGGGTTACACCATTGCAGGCTGGGCATTAATCGTCGAGTTTATTTTTACCCTCGCACTTGCTCTAAAGTGTTACCCACTGCAGCCTGGCGGCTTACTGGTTCTTGAGGCTGTGGTACTCGGGCTAACTAGCCCTAACGCCGTTAAGACCGAGATCATGTCTAACTTTGAAGTGATCTTGCTTCTGATGTTCATGGTGGCCGGTATCTACTTCATGAAAGGCCTGTTGCTGTTCATCTTTACAAAACTGTTGCTGAAAGTGCGATCTAAAATCGCCTTATCCTTGACCTTTAGCATCATGGCCGCGGCGCTATCGGCGTTCTTAGACGCCCTTACCGTCACCGCGGTCATTATTGCGGTGGGTGTTGGCTTTTTTAGTGTTTATCACAAGGTGGCATCTGGCCGACAGTATCATCATTTTGATCATGACCACGGTAACGATGAGTCAGTACAAGAACATATGCGAGAAGATTTAGAGTCTTTTCGTGGTTTTTTACGTAGCCTATTGATGCATGGCGCGGTGGGAACCGCTTTGGGTGGGGTGGCCACCTTGGTGGGTGAGCCTCAGAATTTATTAATAGCCGAAAAGATTGGCTGGGATTTTATTACCTTCTTTATGCATGTGGCCCCTGTATCGGTACCGGTTTTCTTTGCAGGCCTTGCGACGGTGGTGATTGTTGAGAAGTTTAAGTTATTTGGCTACGGCGATAAGCTGCCTGAGATTGTTTATAACATTCTTAAAGAATACGACGAGCATGAAACGAAAAAGCGCACCAAGGCACAGGTAACGCAATTATGGATTCAGGGCATCGCTGCTGTTTTTTTAGTTTTTGCTCTAGCATTTCACTTGGCCCCCGTAGGCTTGATTGGCTTGACCATTATTGTCCTGCAGACAGCCTTAAATGGCATTACCGAGGAGCACCAAATTGGCCATGCATTTGAAGAAGCATTGCCATTTACCTCTTTGTTAGTTGTGTTTTTTGCTGTGGTGGCGGTGATTCATGACCAACACCTATTCACCCCTATTATTGACTGGGTGTTTGCGCAAAGTGTTCAAGCGCAGCCATTGATCATGTTTTTTGCCAATGGTGCCTTGTCGGTGATCAGCGATAATGTCTTTGTGGCCACCGTGTATATTAATGAAGTGAAAGCTGCTTATGACGCTGGCAGCATCACGAAAGAGCACTTTGAATTACTGGCTGTGGCCGTGAATACCGGGACTAACTTGCCAAGTGTGGCAACGCCAAATGGTCAGGCTGCATTCTTGTTCCTCTTAACATCTGCCATCGCACCGTTAATTCGCTTGTCTTACGGCAAGATGGTGGTCATGGCATTCCCGTATACGGTTGTGCTCACTTTGGTAGGGGCTTTGTGTGTGGCGTCACTTTAGTCCAAACCTAATCCTATGAAGGGGCTGTTATAGCCCCTTTTTTATGTCTCGTATTTGTCATGTCTTAATCAGGGTTAACCGTTATAATGGCGTTTGCACATTTTCGTTCGCAGTATTAAAGGGCAAGTACCATGTTAAGTTATCGTCACGGTTTTCACGCAGGCAATCATGCGGATGTGCTTAAACATTGGGTGTGCGTATTAACCGCTCAATACATGGCGAAAAAAGATAAACCCTTCTTTTACATTGATACTCACAGTGCAGCGGGTATTTATAGCCTAACGGATCAATTGGCGAAAAAGACCAATGAGGCCGAAGCCGGTATTCAAACCATTTGGGATGATAATGTGCCTGCTGTGTTTAAGGATTACATGGGGGTGATCAATCAGCTTAACCCAGGAGAGCGCCTTAAGCTTTATCCTGGCAGCCCATGGTTTGTGCGCCAGTTTTTACGCCCTAATGACAAAGTTCGTTTATTTGAACTGCACCCTCAAGATTTTCAGCTGCTGCGCAAAAATTTCAGTGGTGACAAGATCGTTGCCATGGAAAAACAAGACGGCTTTGCCGGACTTAAAGCTTTATTACCCCCGCCCACTAAGCGTGCCATGGTAGTGATTGATCCGCCATATGAACAAGCAAAAGAATATCAGCACGTGGTTGCGGCGATGGAGTCAGCTTTAAAACGCTTTCCTCAAGGTGTGTATGCCATTTGGTACCCGTTGATTAATCGTAATGACAAGCAAAAAATGAGCGAAACCATGGCCCGCAAATTGAAAAACCTTAAACCTAAGAGTGTACTAGATGTTCGTTTTTGGGTGTCTGGCGAAAAAGAAGAGCAGGGGATGTATGGCAGCGGTATGGTGATTATGAATCCACCATGGAATTTAGAGCAGCAATTAAATGAAGGCCTACCTTACTTAGTTGAGAAAATGGGGATCACTGAGAACGCAGGATTTTCAGTGGAATATATCGAAAATAACTAGGTTATTCGTTATCTCGATTTCGCCAACGGTGGAATCGAGAGTGCATGTTTTTACCCAGATGCTGGCTGTAATCCTCAAAGCAATCCACGCCAAACAAAATTACCACAACCACAAATGACAACTTAAATGCGCTGGCCAGTTCCCCGATTCCAATGCAGACCCCAACCGCGGCCAAAGCCCATATGGTCGCTGCGCTGGTTACCCCATATACACTGCGTCCTTTGCTGAGCATGACGCCAGCCCCAAGAAAACCAATCCCAGTTATGACTTGGCCAATGATCCGAGATGGGTCCGTCATATTGGCATTGATGGATACATGGGTTGAACAGGCAATAAAGACGTAGGTGCCCAGAATAATCAAGGCAGAGGTGCGAATGCCGGCAGGTTTGCCGCGGATTTGACGCTCCAATCCAATGATGGTGCCACAGAGCAAGGCCATAAAAATAGAGGGCCAATCAAAAGGGGTGATGTCGAGTAAAAATTGAGTATCCATACACTATTAAATATAGTGCAGGATACGGTACTCGCTAGGCTTAATTGAGCCTAGTTTGCAGTTTTAGCTTATTCGTAAGTGCAAAGGTAAGCGCTGTCTACGGCTACTTTAACACCGAATTTCACGTTGGCTTCAACGATGAAAGATTCGCCTTGGTTAAAGGTTTTCCACTCTTCAGTTCCTGGGAATTGAATCGTCAGTGCACCGGTTACCACGGTCATGGTTTCTTTTTGGCTTGTACCGAACTCGTACTCACCAGCCGCCATAACACCGACAGTCGCTGGAAGTGTCTCAGTTTTGTAAGCAATGGATTTTACTTTACCATCGAAATATTCATTTACATCAAACATGGTGATCCCTTAGATGTGGTTAAAAAATGGGGGCCGATTCTAGCACTGGCTACTGAGCGGGCATAGTGTCATTTATTCATGTTGTCATGTGATTGTTTAATGAACAGCGGGTTGGCGTAATTAAATAGTAAAAACCCCCAAGCCCACCTCAAATTGCTTTAAAATACCCCGCTCAACACGACATTTGGCTTATAGGTTTTCCCTGTTGCAATTAACTGATCAACAATTAGACATTATTGCCCATGAGCAAGGCCACGCCAAGGTCATCGCCGTGGCGGGTGCGGGTAAAACCAGCACTTTGGCGCTGTTCATTCGTAAGCGTTTAGAAGCCGGCCAAAACCCTAAGCGCCTGCTGGTCATCATGTACAACAAGTCTGCACAGTTGGATTTCTCGCAAAAACTGCGCTCGGTTATGCAAGGGCCGTTGCCTCAAGTACGCACCTTTCATTCATTGGCGTTAAAAATATACCAAGGTCTGGTGCATCAAGGTGCATTACCGCCTTTTCAAGAAAAGCTCATATCGCAAACTGAGCAAGAACTCATTCTTTGGCGGTTGATGCAGCAACATGCTAATAAAACCCTTGCGCAGGAAATTCTGAACGATAAAAAGAAATGGCTCGACCCCATGATGTCGTTTATGGAACAGGTTAAGTCTTGCTTAGATCCGGCTAGGGCGGTGTTTAATGCATCTGGCTTACCTAAGCAATGTGGATTTTTTGTACAGGTGTTTGAAGCATTCGAAGATTGGCGCAAACAACAAGGGCGCATTGGTTATGCGGATATGCTGTATGACCCATGCTGTTTATTCAGTCAACGCCCGGACCTAGCGGCGCATTACGCCAATCATATGGATTGGATTTTGGTAGATGAATATCAAGATATAAACCCGATACAGCAATTTCTGTTAGAAACCTTAGCAGGGCAGCGCGCTCAGGTTATGGTCATCGGTGACCCAGACCAAACCATTTATGAGTTTCGTGGCTCAAGTAGCCATTTCATGTTGCACTACTTTGACGACCATTTTAAAGAAGCTAAGCAGTATTCTTTAAGTCGCAGTTTTCGCTATGGTCATGATGTGGCGTTGTTAAGTAATCAGCTGATTCAGTTTAATAAGCAGCGCCAGCCTGTAATAGCTATTTCTCATGAGTCGAACCCAAATACTCAGGTACAATTGCATAAAGATGATGACTATGCCCAGCGAACGCTGAGTCTGATTAAACAATCTTTGCCCCATACACCTGCTGACAATATTGCAGTGTTGTTACGTATCTGGGGAATCAGCGCACCGCTGGAATTAGCGTTATTACAAGCGAATATTCCCTATCAGATGGCGCATCATAGCTGGGTATTAGAGCGCTACGAATTGCAGCCATTCATGATGTTGTTCGAAATAGCAGGAGGCGTGTTTTTCCAGCAAAGTCAGCGCAAGCGCTTTAATAGTTGGCTGATGTTTTTAACCTTCCCAGCGTTAAAAATTAAACGCAGTGAACTTGAAAATATTGCCAACGGGTTGTCTCAGTCGGATGAAAAAGTATTGCGCTCGTTTAAAGATTTAGACTTATCTCAATTATCCACATGGCAAAAGCAACAGGTTGAAAGTCGACTGCAGCTGATTGAGCTTGCCATGCATCCGCGTATCACCGCGCATCAATTGATCAACCGTTATCTACGGGAAACCGATTTCTATAAAGGTTTAAGCGACAGCGCATTCAGTGGCCAACAAGTGGATGACCGCATTGCCACGGTGCAAGGTTTTTCTCGGTTTATGGCGAAATTGAATATCAGTGCGGCCAAAACCCATGAGTACCTACAAGGCCTGACGCGTATAAAACAGCAACAAAATCAAAATTCAGGTGTGGTGATCAGCTCCATTCATCGCGCTAAAGGTTTACAGTGGCCAGTGGTGATCTTACCGGCATTAAATAATCATTATTATCCTTATCAAAGTGATGGGGAAATGCAGCAAGCCACGTCCATAGAAAGTGAGCGACGTCTGTTTTATGTGGCCATGACTCGTGCAATGCAGTCGCTGCATTTCATTTGCCCAGCAGATTTAGATTCTGCGCCGGATCAAAAAACCATAAGCCCCTTTATTGATTCAATGAAGGTGTCTGCGT
>JBNMQC010000051.1:0-14412 GCA_051277445.1 Bermanella sp.
ACGGTCTGAAAAATGCCTCTATCGAGATCGATCGTAAGGTGTTAGCTGATTTAGCCGTTAATGAAAAAGGCGCTTTTGCGGCATTAGTTGAAAAAGCTAAAGCCTCTCTGTAAGCACCAGCTGACAGTTCGACCTTTTAAAGATCGACAGTTACAAGAAATTTAATTTTTAAGTTGTCTTGTCTCGAATAGGGGAAGCGCCATAGGCACTTTCCCTATTTTTGTTTTAAACATTGAATAATAAAACAATGGCAATATAGGGCTAGAGCTGAGCCGTGGTTTGGCTTATGTGTCCGTCTCAAATGTTTTATCTGTATCGCCCTCAATATTGTCATTGTGTGGCAGTGGCTTAGGCCTAAATGAACAACACTTGCGAAAGTGTTATTTGGAGCAGGAAAATTGGAAAACCTACAAAATTTGGTAACCGAAGCACTGGCAAAAGTTGAGCAAGCACAAGATGTGCAAGTGCTAGATCAAGTACGTGTTGATTACCTTGGTAAAAAGGGTGTGCTAACGGCACAACTTAAAACCCTTGGAAAGCTAAGCAATGAAGAACGCCCAGCCGCAGGCGCCAAAATTAACGAAGCTAAACAACAAGTTGAAGATGGCATTCGTGCTAAAAAAGCAGAGCTAGAAAATGCAGCACTCGCTGAAAAACTAAAATCTGAAAGCATTGATGTCACGTTACCGGGTCGTGGTCAGCAAGCGGGTGGTTTGCACCCTGTAACACGCACACTGCAGCGCATTGAAAATTTCTTTAAACATGCTGGCTATAATGTTGCCGTAGGCCCAGAAGTAGAAGATAACTTCCATAATTTCGATGCCTTGAATATCCCAGCTCACCACCCAGCTCGTGCCATGCATGACACCTTTTATTTTGATGCTCAGCAGTTATTGCGTACTCATACGTCGCCTGTGCAGATCCGTACCATGGAAGCGCAAGAGCCACCTATTCGAATCATTTGTCCGGGCCGTGTTTATCGATGCGATTCCGACCAAACCCATACCCCTATGTTTCATCAGGTAGAAGGTTTGTTAGTTGATAAGAAAGTCAGTTTTGCAGACTTAAAAGGCACGGTAGAGCAATTTTTACGTACCTTCTTTGAAGATGACAACTTAAGTGTGCGTTTTCGCCCGTCTTACTTCCCATTTACTGAGCCATCTGCCGAATTTGATATCCAGTGGGCATCGAGCAAAACAGGCTGGTTAGAGGTTGGTGGTTGCGGCATGGTGCATCCAAATGTATTGCAAGCAAGTGGCGTGGACCCTGAGCAATACATGGGCTTTGCCTTCGGCCTAGGGGTAGAGCGCCTAGCCATGTTGCGTTATGGCGTAAACGATTTGCGATTGTTCTTCGAAAATGATGTGAAATTTTTAGAACAATTTAATTAATTTACGAAAAGAATCGGGAGCGTAGTGCCCTAGATAGGTTACTGGCTCGCATATAGAAAAGAATTCAGGAATACAAAATGAAATTCAGTGAAAGCTGGTTAAGAGAATGGGTGAGTCCAAACCTGACCACCGATGAACTTGTTGAACAAGTGACCATGGCGGGCCTAGAAGTGGATGCGGTTGATCCTGTTGCAGGCGAGTTCAGCGGTATTGTGGTTGCCCAAGTGGTGAAACGTGAACAGCACCCTGATGCAGACAAATTAAGTTTATGCCAAGTCACCGACGGTACGGATACCTTTCAAATCGTGTGCGGCGCACCGAATGTACGTGAAGGGTTAAAGGTACCAATGGCGAAAATAGGTGCGGTATTACCCACACCGGATGGCAAAGGTTTTAAGATTAAAAAAGCCAAATTACGCGGTGTAGAAAGCCACGGTATGTTATGTGCTGAAGCGGAAATGGGTATGGCGGAGCAATCTGACGGCTTAATGGAGCTGGCTGCAGATGCACCCATTGGTCAGGATGTGCGTGAATATTTAAACCTCAATGATGCCATTATTGAAGTGGATCTAACGCCAAACCGTGCAGACTGTTTGAGTGTGAAAGGTTTAGCACGAGAAGTGGGCACATTAAACAATGTAGATGTTAAGCCATTAAACATTGAAGTCATGGCCGCGCAAGTAAACGACACTCTGCCGGTTACCTTATCAGCCCCTCAAGCATGCCCTAAATATGTGGGACGTGTTGTAAAAGGGGTTGATGTGACGGCGGCGACGCCATTGTGGATGATTGAAAAACTGCGTCGCAGTGGTATTCGTTCAATCGACCCAATTGTGGATGTGACAAACTATGTGTTGTTAGAACTTGGCCAGCCAATGCACGCATTCGATTTAGCTAAAATCGATGGTGGTATTAATGTGCGCATGGCGAATGATAAAGAAAAACTGACCTTACTCGATGGCCAAGAAATTGAACTGAGCAGCGATACCTTGGTGATTGCTGATAATGAAAAAGCCTTAGCGATTGCAGGTGTCATGGGGGGAGAGCATTCTGGTGTAAACACAGATACCACAGACATCTTCTTAGAAGTGGCTTACTTTGACCCGATCGCCATTGCCGGTAAAGCGCGTAACTATGGTTTGCATACGGATTCGTCTCATCGCTTTGAACGTGGAGTGGATTACCGTTTACAAAATGATGCTATGGAGCGTGCCACTCAGCTCATTGTTGAGATTTGTGGCGGCCAAGCAGGCCCAGTTGTAAACACTGAAGATGCGACAGCCATGCCAGTTGAAGCGACGGTTGAACTTCGCGCACAGCGTGTGGTAGATGTTTTGGCACTGGAATTACCAGCAGCTGAAATTGAAACCATGCTGACGCGTTTAGGCATGACGGTGACGGCCAATGCAACTGGCTGGACAGTGAACGTACCAAGCTATCGTTTTGATATCAGTATCGAAGCGGACTTAATTGAAGAAATTGCCCGTATCCATGGCTATAACAATTTACCAGTGACAACGCCGATGGCCGCTCTTGATCTACAAAGTGAGCCTGAAGTGATTACACCAATTAACACCCTTAAGCAGTTCTGGGTGAGCCGTGGTTACCAAGAAGCCATTACTTACAGCTTTGTTGACCCGAAAGTACAAAAGCTAGTTGATCCGCAAGTGGAGGGCCTGACATTGGCGAACCCAATTTCAGCGGATATGGCGGTCATGCGCTCTACCTTGTGGGTAGGCTTAATTAAAGCCGCTGAGCACAACCTGAAGCGTCAGCAATCGGATGTGCGCTTGTTTGAAACGGGTTTGCGTTTTGTGCCTAACGGCGATGAACTAACGCAAGAGCCAATGTTAGCGGGTCTTATCTGTGGTAGCCGCTTCTCTATGGGTTGGTCAAACGCAGCGGAAAAGGTGGATTTCTTCGACCTTAAAGGGGACGTAGAAGCCATGTTGAGCATCAATGGTGACACTGAATACCGTTTTGCAGCGGGTGAACACCCTGCACTGCACCCAGGTCAGTGTGCTGCGATCTTTAAAGGCGACAAGCAAGTTGGTCTATTGGGTGCTTTACATCCTGTATTACAGAAGCAATTGGGTATCAAAACCCCATTGTTTGTATTCGAGCTGTTATTGAGCGAAGTGACCCAGGGTGAGCTGCCTCAATTTACGCCTGTGTCTAAATTCCCTGAAGTTAGCCGTGATCTAGCCTTCATTGTTGAAGAGAGTGTTCAGTGGTCTCAGGTTGAGCAAATCATCCGAGATCAAGCTGGCCAAAGCCTGACAAATGTCACACTTTTTGACGTATATCGCGGCCAAGGTATTGAAAATGGTAGAAAAAGTCTGGCTTTAGGCTTGACGTGGCAAGATCCTTCACGCACTCTTAATGATGAAGAAATAACCAGTTCCGTTGACAATATCGTCACTAAACTGGGTGAAGGATTAGGTGCCCAACTGCGAGGTTAGTATGACCGCGATCACCAAGGCTGATATGGCAGAAAAGCTATTTGACGAACTTGGGATAAATAAGCGCGAAGCCAAAGAAATGGTGGATGTCTTTTTTGAAGAGATTCGTACTTGTTTAACCGAGAAAGAACAAGTTAAGCTTTCTGGATTTGGAAATTTTGATTTAAGAGAAAAACGCCAGCGACCTGGGCGTAACCCAAAAACCGGTGAGGAGATTCCTATCTCTGCCCGCTGTGTGGTAACGTTTAGACCTGGTCAGAAATTAAAAGTACAAGTTGAAGCCTATAACGAAGATTAATGTCGTTGCAGTTTGGTGAAGAAAAAAGAGCAGCTTAGGCTGCTCTTTTTTTTGCTTGTCGTTTAGGACTATAGAATGTAATCCGGTAGATCCGTTTGATGATCGATATCTTTCACAATGCCAATGTCAGTTAATTTGAAGGTGTGAACCGGTAGTGATTTGATGAGTGGCTGGGCACCTTGGTCGCCTTCTAATTGCATGAGTAATGGTTTTAATTCATGGGCAAAAATCGCTGGGTGACCGGGGGTGAATGCATTGTCTTTTGCTAAATAAATGGGGCGGCAAACCGCATAATTGTCCTCTTCGAATTGCGTAACAATTGACTGATAACTTTCTTTTTTAATGAGCGGCATATCACCTAAGCACACCATAATATGGTGGTTCGACTGGATATGTTGGGCTCCTATCTTAATAGAAGTACTGAGGCCTTTTTCATATTCAGTATTGATCACTACCTTAAAACCATATTGTTCATATAGTGCTATGAGCTTGGTGTCATTGGGTCTCACGACACACAGCACCTCATCAACATGGGGTTTGACATTCAGGGCACTGATTAAACCAATGGCGCTGGTGGATATGGTGCCGTCTTCATTCGTATAAGGGATAGCATGCAGTAATTTGTCACCGCCAAAGCGCGTGCCTTTTCCTGCGGCTAACACAAGGGCGGTTATCTTAGGTTTTATATTTTGCATGCTTGCTGGTTTGAGGTGCGAGTGATTTTGGGGACTTCTACGTCATTTTTAATGGCGGTGATTTCTGCCAGAATCGATAGCGCAATCTCAGCGGGTGTTTTACTGCCAATATAAATACCAACGGGGCCGTGTAAGCGGTCTACTTGTGTTTGTGAAAAGCCGAAGTGTTCTTGCAGACGCTTTCTGCGCTCTTGATTGTTCACTTGAGAGCCCAATGCCCCTATGTAAAACGCGTCGCTATTGAGCGCCGTTAATAACGCCATATCGTCCACTTTTGGATCATGGGCAACGGCTACAATGGCGGTGCGCTCGTCAACCTTCATGGCACTAATGATGTCATCAGGAAAGCCTTCCAGTAAGGGTAAGTCATGCAATGGCCAGTTCTTTCTGTAGTCTGGTCTTGGGTCGCTGACCAGCACTTCATAGCCTAAGCCTTGAGCCATTTGAGCGAGAAACTGTCCGGTTTCACCTGCGCCGATAATCAGCAAGCGCCAAGTGGGGCCAAAAATATTACTCCAAACGTTATCTTTTAATTCAATCTCGTGATGTTTTTGCCATGCAATACTTTCGGGCGTTGACTGGTTTAACTTAACGCGACGGTAGGTTGCTTGGCGGGATGAAATGCTCTTGATGAGCTGCTCGACTTCTTCACGGCTGTTCATTGGCTCAATGATTAACTGCAATACGCCGCCGCAGGGGAGGCCAAAGTGGTGGCGTTGCTCGGCGGTTTCACCATAAATAATCAGTTGCGGGGTGTCACAAGGCTCATGTATTAAGCGTTCGATTAAGTCTTCTTCGACGCAGCCGCCGCTCACACTGCCATAAAATTGCCCACCAGAGCTCACGGCCAACAAAGACCCCACAGGACGAGGACTGGTTCCCCAAGTCTTCGCTACGGAAACCAAAGTCACTCTGTGGCCTTGCTTGAGTGCGGCTAGGCAACCATTTAACACGTCCAGCTGTGAGCCTTGCATTGAAAACTCCTAAGCCAATTTAAGAGGTAGGCTGCGCAAACGTTTGCCCGTCGCTGCAAATATGGCGTTAGCCACGGCAGCAGCGATAGGCGGTAACCCTGGTTCACCCACTCCTGTTGGGGCTTCATTGCTGTTGATTACGATGACATCAAACTCTGGTGATTCGTTCATGCGCAGCATAGGGTAGTTATGGAAGTTAGTTTGCTCAACCATACCGTCTTTGAGTGTGATTTCACCATAAAGGGCAGCGGTTAAGCCATAAATGATCCCACCTTCCATTTGTGCCTTGATGACATCCGGGTTAACCGCGGTGCCACAGTCAACCACACAGGTCACCTTGTGTACCTTGATGTTGTTGTTTTCAATGGAGACTTCTGCCACCTGTGCAACGAAAGAGCCAAATGACATATGCGTGGCGACACCATGAAAGTGCCCTTGAGCAAGGGGTTCCCCCCAGCCCGATTGTTTCGCCGCTTCATTTAACACCTTGGCCAAACGTGGGTTGTTTTTTAAATGTTTAATACGATAAGCCACGGCATCTTGTTTTTGATCGGCGGCCACTTCGTCCATCATGGACTCTTTAAAAAAGCCGCTAAAGCTGTGTCCCACACTGCGCCAGAATCCCATGGGTAAGCCTGGGTCGACAGTGACATGGTTCACCTGTTTATTTGGGCTGTCATAATCTTCAAATAAGCCTTCGATGCTGGAAGGGTCCACGATCCAGCCATCAAATAACCCATAACCGCGTTTACTTAACCAGTCCACCATGGCGTTGGGCATGAACCCTGGGGCCATGGCGTCAACGGTTTCGTCAATCATGTAGGGCATGATGTTAGGACCCACGCGTTTTACGTGCCAATCTGTGATGGTGCCATCTTTGTTCAAACCAATATCAAATCTAGCAAGCGCAGCTGGGCGGTATAAGTCATGTTGGGTGTCGTCTTCACGGCTCCAAATAAGCTGTACTGGCAGTTTGGACGCTTTTGCGATAGCGGTGGCTTGTGCAACAAAGTCTGATGCGCTGCGTCGACCGAAGCCACCTCCTAAATAGGTACTGTGCACGGTGACGTCATCTTTTGAAACATCGGCAAAAAGGGCGGCAATGTTTTTTGCCATACCTGGACTTTGGCTGCCCACCCAAACATCCACTTTGCCGTTTTCAATTTTTACTGTGCAGTTCATGGGTTCCATGGTGGCATGAGCCAAATAAGGTGCCCAATATTGCGCACTAATGACTTTGTCTGCTTGTTGAATGGCGTTGGCATCACCTTCATCGTGACCGTTATCGCCCTCTTTTTTCAGGGCATTTTCAAATAGCCCCATTCCATTGTTGGCATCCAAAGAGTGGGTTGAAAAAGCGCTTAAGGTTTCAGGCAGTTGCCACTGAACGTCCACTTTTGCGAGGGCGTTTTTTGCCTGGTAATAATGTTCAGCCACCACCGCGACGCCGTTATGTATGGCGACAATGGCTTTGACGCCGGGCATTGTTTTCGCGGCACTGTCATCAAATGATTTCACGGTACCACCGAATACAGGACTTTGCTTGAGGGCGGCTTTTTGTAAACCGTCAAAGTTCACATCAAGGCCAAACTGAGCCGTGCCAGTACTTTTCGCTTGGGCATCGAGGCGTTGATTGTATTGGCCAATGTATTTGAACTCACTGGCCGGTTTAAGTGGGGCATCTTCAGGGAAATCCAGTGTGCTTGCCACATCAACAAAGTCACCGTAGGTAAATGCCTTACCTTGAACGAAAACTTGCCCATCTTGGGTTTGGATGTTTTCAAGTGCGGTATTTAACTGCTTGGCTGCGGCTTGGCGAATCACTAAACGAGTGTTTGCTGCCAACTGACGAAGGGGAACAAAGTGCCCTTTGATACTGGTGCTGCCGCCTGTGATTTGCATACCAAATTCTGGGTTTGAGAAGTCTTCATGGGCGCCAGTGAGATGAACGCTGATTTTGGAAGGTGGAATATCCAACTCTTCTGCTAATAAAGTAGTCAGGCCGGTGTGTACCCCTTGGCCCATCTCACTTCGAGGTAAGTAAAAATGCACCGCATTTTGTGGTGTGATTTGTAAAATGGCACTGGGTGTTAAGGAATGTTGTCCGCTGGCATGAGCATGACCGGTGAGACCCATCAGAGGAATGCCAACAATTAAACCACCGCCCGCTAAGGTGGAGTGCTTTAAAAAGCGACGACGAGAGATATCAACTTGAGTGGTCATTATTATGCCTCCGTCGCAGATTGAGAGGGTTCAAAATATTGCACCGCTTGCAACTTACCTTTACCACTTTGAATGGCGCTGGCGGCTTGTTTGATGGCGGCTTTGATTCTAGGGTAGGTACCGCAACGACAAATGTTGCCGCTCATGGCGTTATCAATATCGCGATCAGTGGGATTTGGGTTACGAGTTAATAAGGCGGTGGCACTGACAATTTGACCGCTTTGGCAATAACCGCATTGAGGGACGCTGCTATCGACCCAAGCCTGTTGCACGACGGATATCAGCTCTGGGTTACCGATGCCTTCAATGGTGGTGACATTTTTATTGGCAACAGAGGCGGCTGGTAAGATACAAGTGCGAGTAGATTGTCCATCCACTAACATACTGCATGCCCCGCATAAGCCCATACCGCAGCCGAATTTACTACCTTTGAGCTTCAGGTGGTCACGAACCACCCATAATAAAGGGGTGTCATCAGGAGCATCCACTTCCACGGGCTGGCCATTTAAGTTAAAGCGCAACATGCATCTCTCCAAGCGTCGGCATGGTTTTAATTGGGGTTAGAGTATAGGCTCTAAAATTGATTTTCAATACAAGGAACAGTGTTAATCATTTCCCGCTCTATGGGGTTTCGATTTGGTTTTGTCTATACTGGCCATATATGTGCAGTCAGCCGTATTTCACGTTTTTTAATCGAGCTTGATCATGAAAAAATTATTAGTTTTGACAACCGGCGGTACCCTAGACAAGGTGTATTTTGATGCCTTAAGCGAGTTTCAAGTGGGCGCCCCAGTGGCTGGCGATATTTTACAGCGAATGAATGTGGCGCTGGATGTTGAGTTGATTGAGGTGTGCCGAAAAGACAGCCTAGAATTAACGGGTGGTGATCGTGAAAAATTGAAATCCATTATCGAATCATCCTCTGCCCAGAGAATTTTAATTACCCATGGTACAGATACCATGGTAAACAGCGCGAAAGCAATTGGTGAGCAAGCGGGTAAAGTCATTGTGTTCACTGGCGCTATGCAACCTGCGGCTTTTACCAATACCGATGCCATATTTAATATCGGTACGGCCGTGGGCGCGTTGATGTCGCCTAATACCCCTGATGGTTGTTACATTGCCATGAGTGGTCAGGTATATGGGGCGGATGACGTGAAAAAAAATTATGACAGCAAACGCTTTGAAACCACAAACCCTTGAAGCGACTCAACAACACCTAAACATTAAATGATACACATAAAAAAGCCCGCCTAAGAATGTGATGACTTAGGCGGGCTTTTTTGTTTTTTGATGATTAGACCTGAGGCGCTAACGACTCTTTTGGATGTTTGGTGAACCGGTTTGCTCTTAAAATACTGCCAAAATCATTAAAGCGTACGCCGTTTTCTTTCATGACTGGGTAAACTTTATAGGCCACCATTTGCCTTAAGTAAAATGGCTGGCTAACCACAAAATGGTGTAATGCATGGGTTGCACCAAAATTAAAACAAAAAAGTTGAACGGGCAGCAGGCTCCAATGGTTCATGATTTGGCATTGCTTGATCAGCGAGTCCACATCGCCATAGTAGTGCAGCGCGGCGGTAATATTATGTAGGCAAAATGCACGTAATAAATTAGGTAAAATCCACACAACCATGACCACCGAAAGTACATCCATCGTTTGCAAAAACAAGTGTGAATACTCTAATCCCAATACCGCGTTAAGGTTGAACGCGTCATAAAGCTGAAACGCTAAAAAACCATACAGCCCAATCACGTATAAGTGCGCCAGTGGTGCACCTTTAGAAACAAAACGAAAGAAGCTGTAATCTTTCATTGAGCTCAGCTCTTTGATGCGTAAAGAAATGGAAAGAAAACCGTCTAATGAAATAATTAAGCGCTTTAAACTAAAGGCCATGCCATTTCCTAATACCCGCTCTTCGATGTCATCTGGTGTGCCTGACACTTTATGGTGATTGAAGTGTAATGTGCGGCGATACCATGGGTTGACGGTATTTGGGCGCATCAACCAGACGATGGCCATCATGGTGTTTTGTATAAGAGGCTGCTTACGAAAATACAGGCGATGAATTAAGTCATGTTCAAGCTCATGGCTAATGGATGCAAATACGGCTGAAATGAGCACGCAGGCCCAAGCGGGAATCCAATCTGCGATGTAGGCATAGCCAGACAAAAGCATGCCGAATAGGGCGCTTAAGCAAATGGTCAGTCCAATGGCATTTTGTTGCAGCAGAATCGGGTGAGCAAGCTTAAGATCGCTATCCGCTTGGCGAATGGCCTGCTGGATATTCTTGACCGCCTGGGTATCTTGGGTAGTTGGTTTAATCATGGCTACATCACATTATTTTTATTGTTATTTATGGTTACAAATCTTAACAATCTGTCGAGCAGGGGTCTTGGTTTATTATTGGTACAGAGTGATTAATTATGCGCTAATCGATTGATTGTCTTACAGTTTTTATAGGTTGTGATTGGATTGTTAGGCAATCAAGCGGGGTCAGGTGAGCTTAGTTACCAAGAGATATGTCGGCGTTTTATATCAGTCTTGTTGTTTATTCCTTTTTAGCCTTACCTGATGGGCGGCTTAGGCTAAAGTAACATCCCCCAAAGCCGATAACGGGTATATCACTCATTTAACAAGGCCAAGGCTGGCTACCCAGAGGTGTGCCATGTTGTCGTTTAATTCTGCGTTATTTAACAAATCTAATCTCTTTTCACAGCCGATTCAGCCGCGTGTGATGGCTGAGGAAAATCTCGATCAAGATAAGTTCGCCAATCAGCGTTTGGGTCAAGCTTTAAAAGATAATCTTGGCGTGGATATGCCGCCTGAGAAAACGGTTAACGAATCGAAAAGCGTATTTGATATTGATGCGGTCATTGATACCGTGATGCAACATGTAGGCAAACGCATTGATCAAGCGCGTTCTAATGGCGCCAGTGATGACGATCTTAAGTCCATGTTTGATGCCGCGCGAAGCGGTGTTGAAACCGGCTTTAAGCAAGCCCGTGAGCAAATTGATGCTCTTAATAAACTCGATGACCCTTTGGCTGAGAAAATCGATGCGGCTGAACAAGGGATTTATAAAGGCATTGATGAGTTAGAAGAAGGCACGTTTAACCCTCAAGCTGAAATTATAAAGGCCAATACGATTGAGTATGCCAAAGCGTATGAGCGCACCAGCAATAGCTTTGAGTTTGAGCTCACCACCCAAGAAGGGGATGTGGTGAAGATTCAAGCTATGAGCAATTATAAGTCCTATCAAGAAGCCTTAAGTACTCAAGGTAACGGTAAAGCATTATACGCCAGTTACAGTGAGCAAAATAATCGCTCCGGCTTTAACCTCTTAGTAGAAGGGGATTTGAATGATGATGAAATGGCGGCGATTGAATCCCTAATGGCTCAGGTCAACGATCTAGCCAATGAGTTTTATACAGGGGATTTGGGTACTGCTTTTGATATGGCCATGAATCTGACCAGTGATGCGGATCAAATTGCTCAGTTCAGCTTGGATTTAAAGCAAAGCCAGGTGAGTGCTTATGAATATGGCGCCATGAAAGGCGAAGCACTGGGTAATAATGGTAAAGGGTACGAAACAGCCAAGTTACCAAAAGGCCTTGCTGACCCATTAGCCAATTTTGCACAAGGTGTGAAAAATGCTTATGAAGAGGCAAGTCAATTTGCTAATTCACGTAGCTTGCTTGAAAACTTATTTGAGCAAATGGACCAAACCACTCAATCTCTGGGTAAGAGCCAATTACCAGATCTGTTGAAGCCTATGCTTAATGGGTTGAACGCATAATATTGAGTCAGTATGGATTGCTAACGGGAGTCTCAGTTATGTGGGGCTCCCGTTTTTTATTCTGTGATACCGTGGTATTCTGCATTCACCTTAAAGTATTAGGCTGAATTTGTGCAGATCCAACTATTAGGTACAACAGGTTGCCATCTCTGTGATGTGGCTGAACGCATGGCTCGTCGAATTGTTCCCGTATTTGGTTTCTCGTTAGAGTATGTGGATATTGCCGAAGACGACGCATTGGTTGATCAATATGGCCTACGCATACCTGTTTTACGCAGTGCCAACGAGCAAGAGCTTGGCTGGCCATTTGAAGAAGAACAATTGATCCATTGGCTAGAAGCTTTAAACCCCTAGCTGAGATCTCAACTACAATAATAGAAACAGTAAAAGGAGCGGCAACGTGTTCCAACGTTTAACTTTAATCTTATGTGTACTGGCCCTAAGTGCCTGTAGTGGCGTCTCTCGTACCCCAGACGAACAAGCCATCAGCTATGCCCTAGTGGAAGATGTGACGGTGCGTAAATTAGCGGATGAATGCAGTAGCTTAAGTGTCACAGCGAAACAATCGGCGTGGCGCGGTTACCGCAGCTGGTGGAAGCGTAACGGCAGCCTAGTAGAGGCGGCTGATTATGGCTTGAGCTATAACCTGGTAACCTTAACGGATTCTCGCCAAGAAACCGGTGCCCGTTATGCCATGGGCCTCACTTTTGATATCGTTGCCGAAGCCGAGCAGCGTGTAGAAGCGCTATTGAAAGATGGCGACAAAGCCGAAACCTGTTTAGATATTATGGGCGAGTACCGCGATGGCTCCATGGATCTGCGTGAAGACCAAAATCTTTACCCAATTCTAGTGCGTCTGCAGCAAGAACATGATTCGCAAGGTCAAGATTTGTACTTGAAAATGAGCAAGATTGAAGACAAGTCCAATAAAAAATTCTCGCGCAGTGCATACGCCGTTGAGCGCATGGTAAAGCGCGAAGGTTGTGCAAATCCTAAAGTTCGTACGCTAAAAGCAGATGGCCCCAATGAAGTCCTTGAAGCCACCTGTGCCGATAATAGTTTCATGTTGGTGCGTTGTGAATGGCGTAATTGTAAAATTCAAAACTAATGGTGCATGGCTGGAACGATTCATTCCAGCTTAAAGGCCAAGCAATTATTGAGACTTAATAATGAAACCGATAGGGTAAGCCTTATCGGTTTTTTTGTGTTTGAAGGCAAGTAAATGAAATTTAAGAAATTAGGTAATACCAATCTGGATGTGAGTTTAATCTGTCTTGGCACCATGACGTGGGGCGAGCAAAACACAGAGAAAGAAGCGCATGAGCAATTGAATTACGCCATCTCACAAGGGATTAATTTCATCGATGCGGCCGAGATGTATCCCGTTCCCCCTAGACCTGAAACACAAGGCTTAACGGAGCAGTATATTGGAACCTGGCTTGCTAAACGCGGGCAGCGTGATGATGTCATTTTAGCGTCTAAAGTGGCCGGCCCTGGCAACGGTCTGAACTATTTAAGAAATGGCCCGCGTTTAACCGCAGAGCATATTCATCAAGCCATCGATTCCAGTTTGCAGCGCTTGCAGACGGATTACGTGGATTTGTATCAGCTTCATTGGCCTGACCGTAACACCAATTTCTTCGGTAAATTAGGCTACGAAGTCAAAGAAGATGAACAGATCACCCCTTTGTTTGATACGGTCAGTGCTATTAATGAATTGGTACAGCAGGGCAAAATTCGACACTGGGGGTTCAGTAATGAAACTCCTTGGGGTGTAATGAAAGCTCTAAGCATTTGTGAGGAACAGGGTTTTACCAAACCTGTTTCCATTCAAAACCCATACAATCTTTTGAATCGAACCTATGAAGTGGGTCTAGCTGAAATCAGTCATCGTGAAAACATGGGATTGTTGGCTTATAGTCCCATGGCGTTTGGGGCACTTAGCGGTAAGTATCTGGGTGATGAGAAGCCTGAAAAAGGCCGTTTGACTCTGTATGAACGCTTTACCCGTTACAATAACGAGCAAGCGGTCAAGGCCACACAGGCATACGTGAATATTGCTAAGTATTTTGATCTAACACCGGCTCAAATGAGTTTGGCCTTTGTGAATCAGCAAGCTTTTTTAACCAGTAATATCATTGGCGCGACCAGTATGGAGCAATTAGCTGAAAACATTGCCAGTGTGGATGTGAGCTTAAGTGATGAAGTACTGGCTGAAATTGCCAAGGTGCATATTGCCAGACCGAATCCTGCCCCTTAAATAGAGTGTTTCAAAAAGACTAAGCGGGTCGTTGATGAAACGATAAACATAAAAAAAGCGGATACAAAAATGGTATCCGCTTTTTTATGGTTGCTTGTGAAATATCGAAGACGGTTATTTCCCAGTATTCATATCAGACGCATTATTTTGATTAATCAAATTACTGAG
This sequence comes from Bermanella sp., assembly GCA_051277445.1. Classification (GTDB taxonomy): domain Bacteria; phylum Pseudomonadota; class Gammaproteobacteria; order Pseudomonadales; family Oceanobacteraceae; genus Bermanella. Next base: position 14,275 of record JBNMQC010000051.1, read on the forward strand.
TTTGTGCTCGGCCTTTTTACTAATTGGCTGATCTGGAAATTCATCCATGATTTTACGGAAGAAGTAACTGGATTTCTTTAAGCTTTTTTCAGGGTTTTGTTCGCTCATATATATTAAACCAAGTTGATAAAGTGACTT
>JBNMQC010000052.1:0-14301 GCA_051277445.1 Bermanella sp.
GTTATCGTTTTAACGGCTTATCGGATGAGGCCAAAACCGCCTTTTTAGAGTCTATGCTCTAGTTGGATCCAGTATAGACCAATGTGTAATCTGGCCAACAGTCAAAATGCGCCCCAATTTAGAACTTATCCGCCTATTTGCATGTTACTTATTTGTGCACACGTTATAAGTGAAAAGTATGAGATGTTTATACACACCCTGAAAATCTGTGAATAACTTTGTGGATATACAGTTAACATACAGTAGAATTTATTTATAAATGAACCGTTAGGCGTTTCGATGAGAGAACATCGGCTGTCTACATTTCACTCTAAAGCCGCTTTAAATCAGTCACTTACAGGGTTAGTGCATACTTATTCAGCAAATCCTTAGAGGGACAATACTTACTAACAGATACTGTGCATAACTATGTGGATGAGTTGAAGACAAATGGCTACACGGGCCGTGATGGCTTGGCCTTCCTTAGATTGATTACAAAACAAACGGCCGTTTTAATTGCATAAAAAACGCCCTAATGGCGAGCCATTAGGGCGTAGGTTTGACTAAAAAACACACTTACTTGGCTTTTGCGCGCTCAATAATGGCTTTTACATCCACCTGTTTTGGCAAGGTGCCATAGTAATAGCCACCATATTGATTTAAACGGGAATGCACGTAACCAAATGCCACCGCTTCATCCCCAAACTGGATCAGTGTGCTGGCTTGCCAAGCCATTGCGAGTTTTTCAACCACAGAGCGTGCACGAAACTCCAAGCTCTCGAAATCCGTAAACTCTTGGCTCAACGTTTCTAGATATTGGTCAAACACCGAATACACACCCAAGCCTTTTTTCAATTCCGCCATGAATGCATCCAGTACGGTTTTATCTTTTTGCATGGCACGCAGTACATCTAAACATTGCACATTACCACTGCCCTCCCAAATGGCATTAATTGGGCTTTCGCGATAAAGGCGCGGCAAAATATTGTCTTCTACCACGCCCACACCGCCGATGCATTCCATGCACTCATAAGTAAACTGTGCAGCGCGTTTGCAAATCCAGTATTTACCAATGGCTGTGGCCACACGTGAAAATTTGGATTCTTGCTCTGCCACTTTTTGTTCAACATTCTCTTGCTGCAGGATGTCCAATGAATGGGCGATGCGCATACTCATGGCCAAAGCCGCTTCACTTTCAATGGCCAGATCCGCCAGCACATTTTGCATCAAGGGTTGGTCATGTAAGTTGGCACCAAAGGCCGCTCGCCCAGAGGTATGATGAATGGCTTGAGCCAGTGCTTGGCGCATGATGCCGCTTGAACCCACCATGCAATCAAAGCGTGTCATGGACACCATTTCGATAATGGTCGGCACACCGCGCCCTTCTTCGCCAATCATCCAAGCAAACGCGCCGCGGTATTCCACTTCACTGGACGCATTCGAGACGTTACCCATCTTGTCTTTTAGTCGCTGAATGTACATTTCGTTCTTACGACCATCAGGGCGCCAGCGCGGTAACAAGAAACAAGACAAGCCCTGCTCTTTTGTACCGGTATAAGCCAAAACCAAAAAAGCATCGCACATAGGGGCACTGCAAAACCATTTATGCCCCACTAATTCATACGCTTCCCCTGGGCCTGTTTTGTCAATGGCCGTGGCTCGGGTGGTGTTGGCGCGCACATCCGAGCCACCTTGTTTTTCGGTCATGGCCATGCCAATGGTTAAACCCTGCTTTTCATAAAACGGCACATTACGCGGGTCATAGACATTGGCGGTAATTTTAGGCAACCAGTCTTTGGCTATGTTTGGTTGATGGGCAATGGCTGGCACAGAGGCAAACGTCATCGTAAGTGGACAGCCAGAACCTGGGTCCGCTTGGCTGTGCATGTACTCGATGGCCGCTCGGGCAACATGGGTACCCATTTTCTTTTGCGTCCATGGCAAGCTGTGATGACCCGCTTCAATGGCCGTTTCCATGAGCAGATGATAAGCCGGATGAAAATCCACTTGGTCAATGCGCTCGCCAAAGCGCGAATGGGGTTTAAACTCTGGCTTGTATTTATTCGCCGCAAAGCCCGCTTCAAATAAATCGCCCCCCACCCGTTGTCCATATTCACTTAACGCGGCTTGATGATCATTGCCTTGAAAGGTATTCACCCAATGCTGCAGTGACGCATCGGAATAATAGGCGTTGAATGGGTCGAGGGATGTGGGCTGATTGAACACCTCATGGGTTTCTCCCAGGCTGGGTGCCTGGGCGGTTAAGGTTTCACTGCCACTAAGATTGGGTTTGGTTAAATGATTCATGCTGTCCTCTTATTCTATGAGCACAGCCTGTGTGCTACACGATACCGGCCACTGACCTTAACGCCAGCGCCTTTAAGCTTTCAATCAGCGCGCGCTTTTCACTTTTCGAAAGCGCCTCACGCTGACTAATTTGTTCATCATAGCTGTCATACTGAGGAGCCAATGGCCCCACTAATGATTCCGATAACATGCCCACCAATGCCGCGGCACTGATGCTGGTGTCTTGAGCAACAAACTCACCGTTGGCAATGGCTTCATTAATTAAATCTTCAAACGCTTCTGCATACGCAAAGCGATACGTTAAACGCTCTTTTTCGACCAAAGGGTCCACAGGCTCTGCAATTAACGCGTAAGCCAAACGCGGGTTGCGTAACGCTCGATCGGCAAAGGTTTCCACCGCTTGCATTAAGCGATCCCGACAGGTGCCTTCTTTTAAGGTGGCCTCAGTCACGGCCTCCAATTCAAACTGAGATGCGTGGCAAAACACCTCAGCAACCAACTCAGCCTTCGACGGAAAGTGGCGATAGATCGTCCCTGTTGCAATGTCACTGCGTCGGGCGACTTGTGCAACGGCGGCGGCGGCAAACCCCCCTTGGGATACTAAATTTCGCGCTTCTTTTAGGATGCGCTCCCGGGTACCCGCTTTCTTTGATTGTGTATGCTCAGTTGGACGATAGGCCATAGAATGAATCCGTATTCACAACAAGTGAACCAGCATTCACTTGTTTGGTCAAGGTTAAAGTGGCTATATACTAGGCAGCATTTACTCGATACTCAATGATTTGCTGTGAAAGCCTTGAACTGGGTAGAATGCCTGTTTTATTAAGGCCTGTTACCATGCGCATTTTACTGCTCAGCGCTTACGATACCGATAGCCATAAAGCCTGGTGTCAGGGCTTAATGGCTCACATGCCTGACCATCAATGGTGTTACCTCACACTACCGGGACGATTCTTTAGCTGGCGTATCCGAGGCAATGGTTTGAGCTTTGCTTTTGGCGAGCACGCCAATACCCTCAATCAGCCTTTTGACCTCATTGTGGCCACCTCCATGGTGGACCTAGCGACGTTAAAAGGCCTGGTATCCAATTTAGCCCGCACCCCTTCCATCCTGTATTTCCACGAAAACCAATTTGCCTACCCTAAAAGCGCACAACAACACACCAGCATCGAGCCGCAAATGGTCAATCTCTACAGTGCACTAAGTGCCGACCGAGTCCTGTTTAATAGTCAGTTTAATCAAGATAGCCTGTTGGCAGGGGTGACGGATTTATTTAAGCGCTTACCGGACCATGCACCGCTTGCCGCCATTGACCGTATCGCGGAAAAGTCTCAGGTATTACCGGTTCCTATTCATGCTAAGCCTCACACTGAGCCCCATACGTTCGAGCAAGGCCAGACATTAAACGTCATATGGAATCATCGCTGGGAATACGACAAAGGCCCTGAAACCTTGGTCCGTGTCATTGAGCTGTGCGCGCAAAACAATGTGAATATTGCATTCACCATTTGTGGCATGTCGTTTCGAAGCTTGCCTAGTGAATTTAAACCGCTTCAACAGCGCAAACCCGATAACCTTTTGCACATGGGCACATTTAAAAGCAAACACGAATACCTTGAGCAACTGGCCCAGCATCATGTGGTCTTATCCACCGCTCATCACGAGTTTCAAGGGTTAGCGGTATTAGAAGGGGCGGCTCATGGCTGCGTCCCGTTAGCGCCCAATCGTTTGGCCTATCCAGAATGGATTCCAACCGAGTGCCTTTATCCAAACGATACCCATGACAACGAAGCCCAATCGATCTACCAAACCCTCACTCATTGGCAAACACAAGGGCTGCCACCAGTGACGAATGTATGCCATTATGATTGGGACAGATTAATTCCAAAATACGAGCAGTTGTTTCGCCAAACGTATCAAACCGCACACGAATGGAGACGCCCATGACATCGTTTTATGACATCGCGATCGAAGGTCTCAATGGCCAACCTTTGGACCTGAGTGATTTTAAGAACAAGCTGGTATTAGTGGTGAATGTGGCCAGCGAGTGCGGTCTAACACCGCAATATAATGGCTTGCAGGCCTTGTATGAGCGCTTTAAAGATAAAGGGCTGGTGATACTGGGAGTGCCGTGTAATCAGTTTGGTAAACAAGAACCGGGGAGTGACCAAGAGATTGCCGATTTTTGTCGCACACAGTTTTCTGTGTCGTTTCCTATGACAACCAAAACCCATGTAAATGGCGAGCATCGTCATCCTTTATATCAATTCTTAATAGAAGATGGCGACGATATAGAGTGGAATTTTGCTAAGTTTCTCGTTAACAAAAACGGTCACGTCATGCAGCGCTTCAGTGCGAAACTTGAGCCCCTTGATGACGCCATTGTCAGTGCCATTGAGCAAGCGCTTTAACGTTTGTGTTTATGATGATCTTCCATCGATAATACTTTCGCCCGCCGCTTGGCTGCATACATCTTGTGGTCAGCGGCACGCAATAACTCGGCTAATGTTTTGCCTTCTTCGGGATACATGGCAAACCCCACACTGGCGGAAATACAGACCACATTACCTTCAACGTATTGCACTTGAGCCATCTCTTCATGGATCCTAAAAATCACTTTTTGCGCATCTTCAGGTGTAATCACGCGTTCTAGTAAAATAACAAATTCATCGCCACCATAACGACAAACCACATCGTCTGCTCGCACACAATCCAGTAAAATGGCACCTGACAAACTCAACACCCTGTCCCCTGTAGCATGACCATGGGTATCGTTGATGTGTTTAAAATCATTTAAATCCACATACAGAATGCCAATTTTATCGGCCCGCCGCTGACAGCCCGCAATGGACCTTGTGAAATAATCTTCAAAATAATGCCGATTGGCTAACCCGGTTAAGCGATCATAATTCGCCCGCTCATACAGCTTTTGATTATCCCTGTGCAGATCCATTTCATCTTGATAATGGCGTCGAAAGAAACCACTTAAAATAAAACCGATTAATAAACATACGAAAATAATTAACCCCATATACAGCATATGAATATGGTCGAGCCCAAACTGTTGTTTAAGCGTTAAAGATACGTGGCCACTTCCTAACGGGAAACTTTTCTCAAGCTCTGCTTGGGGAAATAACAAGGTTTCCCACGAAGAAAGCGCAGCCGTACGCACTTGCACCATAGGCTGAAGGTCTTCATAACGCACTTCGAGCGCCATACCCGATTGGTTCAACTCAATGCCATTAAGCAGTGCTTGTGTTTTGACCACGAGCAAAGCATATCGAGTGGCATCATTTTCAGCGGGTAACAAACTGGGCTTGATCATGACAAATGCGTTCTCCCCATCGGGCAATTCAAAGCCTTCACTCATGCTCACCAAACCAGAACGAAATGAAACCTTCATCGCTTGACTGACAAAGGGAATGCTGGCGATATCTAAACCCAGCATGTCAAAGCCATTTTTAGGTTTAGGCTCTACGAAGACTAAAGGGTAATAAAACGGCGCAGGTTCATCTTGCACACTCACCAGGCCACGATCAAATTCAAAGCGACGAACTGAGATGGCGCGATCTCGTTTTTCTGAGATGACCTGCTCAAAGTTTAACAGCTGAGAGTCGCTAACCTGCTGGGCAGCCTGAAACATATAAAGATCTTTGTGACGCGCCATCATGGCTTGACTGTAAGCTCGCGCCCGCAGCGGCTCTTGCATACCCACTTGAGCAAGGAACGCAGCAAAACCATCTAAGATGGTCTCTTTAACCACAAGGGACTGTTGAAGGGACTCACTGACTTGAAACGCAAGCGATCGAAATTCGGCCTTTGCGTGATTGATATTCTGCCAAACAACAAAGAGCAAACACATCACAAATACAAACGCACCAAATACAGCCAGCAAACCATAAAGCCGAAACAAGCGCTTATGGCTGCTTTTATGGGTACCACCATGGAGAAGGGCTTTCATGGGAGTCTCTGGAATTAAATCGCTACCTAAGTTTAGACCAATACCCGTGCTTTATCGGAAGATTTATATATAATTCAGGCACCAAAATATAACCCGATATATAAATCCTGCGCCCTCAATAGGCGCAAGTTTACGGAATTATTTTTGGAAACGGGCGTGAAAGCCCACAAACCGTGCTTTAGCGTTTGCTGGCAAGGTTTATGCTTTAACGCCAACACTAATTGCATACCGTGCACTTAGGATGCGAAGGTTTCACAAGAGCCCTAGCCTGCAAAGCCACTTACCCATGTGGTTTTGCGAATTAAACAATTCGCCATACCCGATAATGGAGTCGCAATGGGGCAGATTATCCAAACTGAAATGACCGAACTGGTCACACCGTCCATGGCCAATTTTTCTGGCAATATGCATGGGGGGGAGTTACTGAAGTTGCTCGACAAGGTGGCCTACACTTGCGCCATGAGATACAGCGGCCATTACGCCGTTACCCTGTCTGTCGATAATGTCTTATTCAAGCAGCCCATCCACATTGGCGAAATGGTGACGTGCTTAGCCACCGTGAATTACACCGGTCGTAGCTCTATGGAAATTGGCATCAAAGTCATCGCCGAGAATATCCAAGAGAAAACCGTGCGCCACACCCATACCTGTTTCTTTACCATGGTGGCCATGAAAGACGGTAAAACCACACCAGTGCCGGAATTAATCATCGACAGCGATACGCAAAAGCGCCGTTGGAATAAAGCCGTTAAGCGCAAAGAAGCGCGCTTTAAATTACAGCGCATGATGAAAGCCATCGAAAACGAAGATGATGAAGCCTTTGAGTCGGCTTATAACTAACCAATCAGACTGATCTTAAATAGCCAGTTGTGACAGCAACTGGCTGATACAACATACCTTCATATCCCTCAAACACCATCGTAACAAACCACATCTTCTCGTTTAAGATTAGGCTGAAATACAGCAGCGCTTATAAACATGATTGTTTGGCTTTATAGTATAAAACCGAGCAATATTCTCGGCTTTATACTCACTAACATTTCATTCACTTACTGAACGGATTGAGTCAAAGGTTCAGCAGTGGATAGAATTCTGATGACTTCATTGGTCAATGAATCGGTTGGCTCAAAAACAGTATGTAGATAAAAAGCATCGCTACCAACCTGACTACCACCGGCCAATTTACAAACTTGTTGCTCATCCGCCAAAATGTAGCAAATTTCAAATAACTGGCCACCTTGGTTAAACGGCCAGATATTCAAATCCACCTCATGGTATTCAGCATCAATGGCTTTGGCGATCTCACCAAGTATTGTATCCGCATAGGCTTTCACGTCCGCCGTTGTGTTGGCTTCGTATCTTGCACTGATTAACGCAAGACCATCTTTCTTGGCCACCAACATATCATCTACGCCGTTCTCAATAATAAGTTGTTGCCAATCTGTATCCGTCATCATTAAACGGTACTTCTTAGAGCTGCCCACGATGGCGCTACCTAAGAATAAGGGCTCAATCGCTTGAGCATAGGCATCGATGGATTTCACACTGCAGACAAATTCGCTACTTTTTTCCATGCAGCTTTCCATATCGAATGTTGATCTAACAATGCGCTTACCAATTTTTGCGGCCAGCATTTCCCCAAACTGATAGCTGGATTTTGATAAAGCCGACTCGAACGCCCCTGCTAACACCTTGTTTTCATATAAACCCGCCTGACTTGAAGCGTACTGATAAATCTGGGTAATTTCAGATTGCGTAAACTGGCTCAAGCTCACAATCATCAACCCCTCTATTGCTTGGGTCATTTCGTTTATGGATTCATCCAAGCTTGATTGGGCAATCGCTTCAATTTGTTCAAAGCTAACATCCACATCGCCAGCTTGTTTCAGCAAAATACCTTGTACTAAAGGTTTGAATACACCGTTAAGTAAAATAGATTCCATTAATGATTTCAGCTCCAGCACTTCTATCAGGGCGTTTGCCTGAGCCATCAAGTCTTGGTCATTTCTTAATTTTAAAACTTGATCCGACATCCCCTGTGGAGACTCATCATACGAGGCTTCTGCCTCATCCATAGCCGTAATAAAGCGACGGCCTAACTCTGTACGATAAAACGCAATGGCGGTCCTCGCTAAATCTTCCGGCATGTTTTCCATGACATATTGTTTCACCGTCTGATTAATCACCTCATCAGCGAACATGGCTTTAAACTGCGCCATATCCTGCTCAGAAAACTCCGCGGCTTTACCGTCAAAAGCATTCGCTACTTCACCATCCGTCAAATATGAGGACGTCACAGTTAAGAATTCATCGGCTGTCTCGGGCGAGCTTAAGTAAACCGTATCTTGCGCCTGATGACTCGAGCAGGCACTCAGTAGCATGACAAATGCGATCAATAGTAATTTCAAAAGATTGTTCCTTACATCCAATAAAGTGGTGGATATTTCCGTATTTAAAATAAAAAAAGCCCCACCAAAAATGGCAGAGCTTTTAAAATCATGACGCTTTTTGTATCAATTAGATATACAAAACTTCGTCAATTTCGTATTCAATTTCGCCGTTTGGCACTTTCACAACCACCACATCACCTTCTTCTTTACCTAAAAGTGCGCGCGCAATAGGTGATCCGGAACTGATTTTACCCTTAGGTACATCGGCTTCATCTTCACCTACGATTTGGTATTGCTTCTGTTCATCCGTATCGACATTAATCAGCTTAACGGTGGTACCAAAAATCACTTTACCATTTTTAGGCATGGTGGTGATGTCGATCACTTGAACATTCGACAGCTTGCCTTCGATATCTTGAATGCGACCTTCGATGAAACCTTGCTGCTCGCGTGCCGCATGATATTCAGCGTTTTCTTTTAAGTCACCGTGTTCACGGGCTTCAGCAATTTCCTTGATCACTTTTGGGCGATCTACTTTCTTAAGCTGTTCTAATTCTTCACGCAGGGCCTGTTCACCCTGAACCGTCATAGGTACTTTTTGCATATTCACTCCTATTAAAAGGCGAGAGAACCGCGGTGACTCTTACTGCTTCACAACGCTTGTATCTCTTTTCTTATTTTCAATGCATGTATGCGACTGCCATAAACATGATGCAATCAAATCTAGTATTGGGTTAATAAAAACTTAAAACCCTAAAACGAGAATAAGGGCCATAAGGCCCTTATTCAGACATTAAAACTCAGGTTTACTTAATCGTTGCGTGCAACTCTTGTAAACGACGAACCGTTTGCAGGCCCTCTGACTCTAATGCTTTAACCACGGCTTCTGCGCCAGCAAGCGTCGTAGTGTAGTAAACTTTGTGCTGCAATGCACTACGACGAATCTCAGCAGAATCCGCGATGGCCACTGGGCCTTCTGTGGTATTCACGCTCATGGCGATTTCATCGTTTTTGATCATATCCACAATGTGCGGACGACCTTCGTTTACTTTATTAACACGTTTAACTTCAATGCCTGCCGCATCCAATGCCTTGAACGTACCAGAGGTAGCGACCAAATTAAAGCCTAACGCTTTCAAGCCTTTCGCTACTTCAATCACACCTTCTTTATCGGCATCACGCACAGAGATAAAGACATTACCTTCTGTTGGTAGTTTCTCACCCGCACCAAGCTGTGCTTTGAAGAAGGCTTCACCGAAGGTTTCGCCTGCGCCCATAACTTCACCAGTGGACTTCATTTCTGGCCCAAGAATCGGGTCAACGCCTTGGAATTTGTTGAATGGGAATACCGCTTCTTTTACAGAGAAATAAGGTGGAATAATTTCTTTAGTAAAGCCAAGCTCAGCCAAAGATTTACCCATCATCACTTTAGCCGCAATGGCCGCCAGTGATGTACCAATGCACTTAGATACAAACGGTACGGTACGTGATGCGCGAGGGTTCACCTCAATCACATAGATCTCACCGTCTTGCCAAGCAAGCTGAGTATTCATCAAGCCAACTACGCCAAGCTCAAGCGCCATGGCGGCTACTTGCTTACGCATTTCATCTTGCACATCATCTGGCAAGCTGTAAGGCGGTAATGAACAGGCTGAGTCACCAGAGTGAATACCCGCTTGTTCAATGTGCTGCATGATGGCACCAATTACCACTTGCTCACCATCGCAGATGGCATCGATATCCACTTCAACCGCACGGTTCAAGAAGTAATCAAGTAATACTGGTGAATCGTTAGATACTTTAACCGCTGTGGTCATGTAACGACGAAGGGCTTCTTCGTTGTTTACAATTTCCATTGCACGGCCACCAAGAACATAAGAAGGACGCACCACTAATGGGTAGCCAATTTCTTGTGCTTTAGTCACCGCTTCTTCAGTCGAAGTAACCGTGGCGTTAACCGGCTGCTTAAGACCTAAGCGTTGAATCATTTGCTGGAAACGTTCACGGTCTTCGGCACGGTCGATGGCTTCAGGTGATGTACCGATAATTGGTACGCCTGCCGCTTCTAATTCTTCAGCTAATTTAAGTGGCGTTTGACCACCGTACTGAACAATCACACCTTTTGGTTTTTCTTTGTCGACAATCTCTAACACATCTTCAAGGGTTACAGGCTCGAAGAATAAACGGTCAGAGGTGTCGTAGTCAGTAGAAACCGTCTCAGGGTTACAGTTAACCATGATGGCTTCAAAGCCTAATTCTTTTGCAGCGAAGGCCGCGTGTACACAGCAGTAATCGAATTCGATACCTTGGCCGATACGGTTAGGGCCACCACCTAGAACGATGATCTTATCGCGATCCGTTGGGTTCGCTTCACATTCTTCTTCGTACGTTGAGTACATGTAAGCGGTGTCGGTTGCGAATTCAGCCGCACAGGTATCAACACGCTTGTATACCGGACGAATGTTGAGCTTCTGACGATACTTACGGAAGGCTTTTTCGCTCACACCTAACAAGGTAGCTAAGCGGGCATCAGAGAAACCTTTACGTTTTAGACGATAGATACGATCCGCGTCTAGAGAGGTCAGTGAGCTTTGCTCAACTTTGGCTTCTTCTTTTAGTAAGTCTTCAATTTGCACCAAGAACCAAGGATCAACCGCACAGCAATCGAAGATTTCTTCAAGGGTCATGCCGATACGGAACGCATCCGCAATGTACCAAATGCGCTCAGCCCCTGGAGTGTTTAGCTCAGAGATGATTTTCTCTTTGGCGCCTTCGGCTTTGATATCAATAATTGGATCAAAACCAGTTGCACCCACTTCAAGACCACGCAGCGCTTTTTGCAAAGACTCTTGTTGCGTGCGGCCAATGGCCATCACTTCACCCACAGATTTCATCTGTGTGGTTAAGCGCGCATCCGCTTGTGGGAATTTCTCGAAGGTGAAACGAGGAATCTTAGTCACAACGTAATCGATTGAAGGCTCAAACGAGGCAGGGGTACGACCGCCTGTAATATCGTTTTGTAGCTCATCAAGGGTGTAACCGATAGCCAGTTTGGCAGCGATTTTCGCAATCGGGAAACCGGTGGCTTTTGATGCCAATGCAGATGAACGACTCACACGAGGGTTCATCTCGATCACCACCATACGACCATCAACCGGGTTGATACCAAACTGTACGTTTGAACCGCCGGTTTCGACGCCGATTTCACGCAGTACTGCCAAAGACGCGTTACGCATGATTTGCAGTTCTTTGTCCGTTAGGGTTTGTGCTGGCGCCACGGTGATAGAGTCACCGGTGTGCACACCCATAGGGTCGAAGTTTTCGATAGAACATACGATGATGCAGTTGTCGTTTTTGTCACGCACCACTTCCATCTCGTACTCTTTCCAACCAATCAATGATTCATCGATTAGCAATTCGCTGGTTGGGGATAAGTCCAATCCACGAGTACAAATTTCTTCAAACTCTTCTTTGTTATACGCAATACCACCACCAGTACCACCCATGGTGAAAGAAGGACGGATGATACAAGGAAAGCCTAAGCCTTTTTGTACTTCCCACGCTTCTGCCATGGAGTGTGCAATACCGGCACGTGGGCATTCCAAACCAATTTTTTTCATGGCTTGGTCAAAACGGTTACGGTCTTCTGCTTTGTCGATTACATCGGCGTTTGCACCGATCATTTCAACGCCGTACTTTTCCAGTACGCCAGCGGCTTCAAGACCCAATGCGCAGTTCAGAGCGGTTTGGCCGCCCATGGTTGGCAATAGAACGTCTGGGCGTTCTTTTTCAATAATTTTGGTTACAGACTCAACCGTGATTGGCTCGATGTAGGTAGCATCAGCCATGGATGGGTCAGTCATAATGGTGGCTGGGTTAGAGTTCACCAAAATAACTTTATAACCTTCTTCGCGCAAAGCTTTACAAGCTTGTGCGCCAGAGTAGTCAAATTCGCAGGCCTGACCGATAACAATAGGGCCCGCGCCGATAATTAGAATGCTTTCTATGTCCGTGCGCTTTGGCATGGTTATATCTCCAATTACTAAGCTTTGCGGGCTTGCATTAATTCAATGAAATGGTCAAACAATGGCGCTGCATCGTGTGGACCTGGGCTGGCTTCAGGGTGACCCTGGAAGCTAAACGCAGGTTTGTCTGTGCGATGAATACCTTGAGTGGTGCCATCGAACAGTGACTTATGCGTCACACGTAAGTTTGCCGGAAGACCGTCTTCGCTCACCGCAAAACCGTGGTTCTGTGCGGTAATTAATACCGTCTTATCATCTAGGTTTTGTACTGGGTGGTTACCACCGTGGTGGCCGTGACCCATTTTCAGGGTTTTAGCACCAGAAGCTAACGCTAATAATTGGTGGCCTAAGCAAATACCGAACACAGGAATGTCGGTTTCTAAAAATTCTTTGATCGCAGCGATGGCGTAATCACATGGCTCTGGGTCACCTGGGCCGTTTGATAGGAAAATACCATCTGGATTCATGGCCAATACGTCACTGGCTGGAGTTTGTGCCGGTACAACCGTCAGGTCACAACCGCGATCCGCCAGCATGCGTAAGATATTACGCTTAACGCCGTAATCGTATGCCACCACTTTGAAAGGTGTATCAGTCACTTCTTGGTGACCTTTGCCTAACTGCCAGCTGCCTTCTTTCCAAGGGTAGCTTTTATCTGTGGTCACTTCTTTTGCTAAGTCCATGCCTTTCAGACCGGCAAACCCTTTAGCAAGCTCAAGTGCACGAGCTTCATCAATATCGTCACCCGCCATCACGCAACCATTCAAGCTGCCTTTTTCGCGAAGAATACGGGTTAATTTACGCGTATCGATATCGGCAATACCGACAACATTGCGTTCAATTAAGTATTCATCAAGGGCTTGTTGGCTTCGAAAGTTGCTAGCAACTAGGGGGAGATCGCGAATCACTAATCCGGCGGCCCAAATGCGGTCGCATTCGGCGTCTTCATCATTGGTGCCATAATTACCAATGTGTGGATAAGTAAGTGTAACAATTTGGCGGCAGTACGAAGGGTCGGTCAGAATCTCTTGGTAACCAGTCATGGAGGTGTTAAAAACAACCTCACCAACTGATTCACCATCCGCTCCAATGGCGGTTCCTTTAAAGATACTTCCGTCTTCGAGCGCAAGAATAGCTGGCTTAGACAAGGCTTCTTCCTCGTGACATTGCAAGTGGACAAGTCGCAAAAAAGCGGGACAAAGGTCAGACCCTATCCCGCTTTCTAAAATAATATCTTTGGCTGGAGGTTGGGCGCTGAATCTAGCATCGGCCCACCTGTGCAAATTAGGTGCGCATTGTACGTTAGACGGCCAACAAAGTCCATGCGTTTTACTCTAGGCGATGCCATTGATAATTGCCAAACTCAAGCTGTATAAAAAATGGCCAGTGTTTTGCATAAATGGGTTAACTGTGGTTTTTTTGACCACCCAATGATATGAGGTAAGTCATGGCAGATAGCTTACATCAAGTGATCATCGAGGCGAGCCCTGCAACCGTCTATGGTGCCATCACTCAACAGGCCGGTATTCAAGGCTGGTGGACCGATACCTGTGAAACCACCCTTGAAGAAGGCGGCCACTGGCGCTTTTGGTTTGATGAACGAAATACCTTAATCACCATGGAGGCAACGCGCTTGCTG
>JBNMQC010000053.1:0-13687 GCA_051277445.1 Bermanella sp.
TGGCTAAGAATATCTCTTGCTTTTTGATGACGATCTTCTGGTCGCTCGCCCAGACTAAATAACGCCTCCTTACAACCTAGGGCCTCACCTTGCTTTGCCACTGCAATGACTTCTTGCGGTGTCATGTAGTTGGATTTTTCTGAGCTTGGGTCTTGAACAAAGGTGCAGTAACCGCAGCTGTCACGACACATATTGGTTAATGGCAAAAACACTTTCTTTGAATAAGTAAGATGCTTACCCCAATGTGTGTCGCGAATGTTTGCAGCCGCTTGACACAAGGCATAGAGATCTGGGCCAGTGGCGAACTCATATTGTTTGGCTTGTAATTCAGAAATCATATGCACCTCACAGCCGCTTTCGGCCACCTAGTTTTACCAATTGGTAAAAAAGATATCACAGCTTTTTCGAGCGCGTATATTGTTTTTTTTGGTGCACAAGGCGCACTAAAAATGAACAAGGTTTAATATATGAGAGGCGAATTAAAGTAAGAAAGTGGGTTAACGCTATGAAACTCATAGCGTTTTAGAAAAATGATGGAATAATTTGAATGAGGGTTCATAGAAGATAACCCCTGAAAATTTAGCTAAAAATAATTTTAATTATTTTTTTTAGCACCAAGAGCGCGCACAACAAACTCTGTTACGGCTTTTTCGGCTCGGTCGAAATCCTTTTGTCCTAAACTTTTTTTACCCAACAACACTTCCATCTGTACAGAGAAGTCTGCGTAGGTCTGAGTGGCCGCCCAAATGGTAAAGAATAAATGCTCAGGATCGATATCATCAATGAGGCCTTTTTTGATCCAGCTTTTCACCAGTTTCACATCACGATCAAACTGGGGTTTCAACTCACTGATCAGGTACTCTTTTAATAGAGGTGCGCCACTGATAATTTCATGGGCAAATACCTTGGAACCATTCGGGTACAGACGTGATAATTTAATCTTCTCGCTGACATAACTTCGAATCACCTCCTCTGGGGTTTCCCCTTGTGTTTCAAGGAATGAGAGCTTTTCAATCCATATATCCAGCATTTCTTTGAGCACATGTTTATACAGAAGCTCTTTATTTGGAAAATAGTATATTAAGTTCTGCTTAGAGATCTTAGCAGTGACCGCAATACTCTCCATGGATGAGCCGCTATAGCCCTTCTGTGCAAATACGATTTCAGCCGAGCGCAATATCCGTGTTTCCAGTGCTTTTCTGTTTTCAGACTGCCTTGTCCATTTATCTTTTTCTTCAGCCAAACCATCACCTAATAGGGATTCAAACGTTAATGAAATTTTATAACGTTTGCCCACTTTTAAACAGCAGATTCACGATTAACGGAATATCAATTTTTTTAAGCACAAAGAAGTTGGCTTACTTATTGCTGACCAGATGGACAAGTTACACACTGAGACTATCACTGCTAATCCAGATACATGTATGAACAATTGAGGATTAGTATTTTTTTAAATCTTAATTTTACCATTTGGTAAATATAAGGTTGATCTCATAAGTGGGTACATCTTCAAAATTAGAATAAACAGGATTAATCCATGCAAGATCTTCGAATTAATGAACAGCGTCTTTGGGATACCCTAATGGAGATGGGGGAAATCGGCGGCACCGAAAAAGGCGGGTGTAACCGACTCGCAGGTACCGACTTAGACAAACAGTCCCGAGACTTATTTGTTGCTTGGTGCAAAGAAGCAGGCTGCGACATCGCCGTTGATAAGATTGGCAATATCTTCGCCCGCAGACCCGGCATCAACAACGACCTGCCCGCAGTAGGCACCGGCAGCCACTTGGATACTCAACCCACCGGCGGCAAATTCGATGGGGTATTTGGTGTTCTTTCAGGCGTTGAAGTACTGCGCACGCTTCACGAAAACAATATCCAAACCCCTACCCCTATGGAGTTCTCAGTGTGGACCAACGAAGAAGGTTCGCGCTTTCAGCCCGCTATGCAAGGCTCTGGCACCTATGTTGGCCGCTTTGACTTAGAAACCGAACTGAACAAAACCGATGTAAACGGCATTCGACTGGGTGATGAATTAGAACGCATTGGCTATTTAGGCGACATCGAATTAGGCAGTCGCAATATCGGCGCCTTTTTTGAAACCCACATCGAACAAGGTCCTATTTTAGAAGATGAAGAAAAAATGATTGGCGTGGTGCGTTTAGGCCAAGGCATTCGTTGGTACAACATTGAGGTTGTCGGTCGCCCTTCTCACTCTGGCACCACGCCTATGCATTTACGTAAAGATGCCATGCTAGCAGCGTCTTTAATCGTGGCCGAAATGCAAGCCATTGCGAATCGCTATGAAAATGGTTTAGGCACAGTGGGATTCATGCAGGTGTGGCCAAATTCTCGAAATACCATACCAGGCAATGTGAAGTTCAGCGCGGATCTGCGCAACCCTGTTCCTGAAATATTAAGCGAGATGCACGATGAGCTTTTGCTGTTTTGTAAAACCATTGAAGAGCAACACGGTGTTGAAGTGCTTGTGGACCCATTTTGGTATTTCGCGCCGGTGGAGTTCAACGCGTCAGACGATGTACAAGCCGCAACCGAAAAACTCGGATACAGCCACATGGATATTTACGCAGGGGCCGGTCATGACGCGTGTTATATGGCAGACCTTGTACCCACAGGCATGATTTTTACGCCGTGTCTAAACGGCATTAGCCACAACGAGGCCGAATACAGCTCCCCTGAAGAATGCGCCGCAGGTGCCAATGTTTTATTGCACACCATGCTTGAGGCCAGCAAACGTATTGAGCAAGAACACGCATAAGCAAATAAAAACCAAAAAAGACAATAAAACACAACAATGTGAGGTAACAACATGACAAGTAAAGCGATGAAACAAGGGGAGTTTTATGAGTTGGAGGTCGGGGAGGATCTGCAACAAAGTTCCGCCTATAACGATGATCTAGCCCCCACTAAAATCAAAGATCGAACGTGGAACAAATTTAACATTGCTGCTCTATGGGTGGGCATGGCGATTTGTGTGCCGACCTATACACTTGGTGGTGTGTTAACAGCCTATTTTGGTTTGTCTGTTAGTGAAGCTTTAATTACCATCTTGGTGGCCAACGTTATTCTGCTCGTGCCTCTCACCCTTAACGCCTACCCAGGCACCAAATTTGGTGTGCCCTTCCCCGTCTTGCTGCGCTCTTCCTTTGGCATTGTGGGTTCAAACATTCCTTGCTTGATCCGTGGCCTAGTGGCATGTGGTTGGTTTGGCATTCAAACCATGTTTGGTGGTTTAGCGATTCATTTATTTTTCTCAGCCATTTCTGATGGCTGGGCAAGCCTAGGCGGCGTAGGTGAAGTCATTGGTTTCTTTATCTTTTGGGCACTTAACATGTATGTGGTCATACGTGGTGCAGAGTCCATTAAGTGGTTAGAAACCTTATCGGCTCCTCTGTTATTAATTGTCGGTATTGGCTTGATGATTTGGGCAGGCGATAAAGTATCGTTGACGCAAGTACTGTCTATTCCGGCAAACCGTCCTGAAGACGCAGGGTTTTTAGGTTACTTTTTTGGTGGTTTAACGGCCATGGTTGGTTTTTGGGCAACACTATCATTGAACATTCCTGATTTCAGTCGTTATGCAAAATCACAAAAAGATCAGGTCATTGGTCAAATCATAGGTTTACCTCTAACCATGTTTTTCTTTGCTGCTCTGGGTGTGGTTTTGACAGCGGCATCGACTACATTGGTTGGTGAAACCATTTCAGATCCGATTTCACTGATTGGTAAAATTGATAGCCCGTTTTGGGTAGCGGCGGCCATGGTATTGATCATCATCGCAACCCTTTCTACTAATACAGCGGCTAATGTTGTCTCGCCTACCAACGACTTTCAAAACATTGCACCTAAACTGATCAACCACACCCGTGGCGCATTACTAACCGGTTTGGTCGGTATTTTATTAATGGCGTGGGAGCTGTTGAAAAAAATGGGCTGGTTAGAATCCGATGTGAGTGTAGAAAGCATGTATTCAAACTGGTTACTTGGCTATTCGAGTTTATTAGGACCCATCGCTGGCATCATGATCGTGGATTATTTCTTAGTGAAAAAACAAAACCTCGATCTTGTTGCACTTTACACGCCTAAAAGCACTTACCCAGCGTTTAACATGACAGGACTCATTGCCTTTGCTCTACCGGTTTTAATCACACTGATTTCATTCAGCGTACCGGCCATTAGCTGGTTCTATAGTTATGGTTGGTTCACCGGTGCGTTTACCGGCGCCATTGTTTATTTCTTATTAAACAATTTACAAACCCAACCAAGCAAACAGGCTGAAGCGATTTAACCGCCTAGGTTTTACCCTTTCATGATCAATAACATCGTAAGGTGTTATTGGTCTGCATTAAAATAAAATCAACAGGACGAATGTATGAGCCTATTAATTAAAGGGGGGACACTTGTCACCCACGAAGAAACCTACATTGCCGATATATTGTGTGACAATAATAAGATTATTGAAATTGGCGATAACCTCACCGCTAACGCAGATACTCAAGTGATTGATGCGAAAGGCAAACTGATTATGCCTGGTGGCATAGACCCTCATACTCACATGCAACTGCCGTTTATGGGCACCGTCGCAAAAGATGATTTTGCATCCGGTACCAAAGCCGCATTGGCCGGTGGCACCACCACCATCATAGACTTTGTTATTCCAAGTCCTCAGCAATCCCTGATTGAGGCATACCATCAATGGCGAGACTGGGCAGAAAAATCCCATGCAAATTATACCTTTCATGTTGCCATTACTTGGTGGAGTGACAGTGTGGCTGATGAAATGAAGACCTTAGTTGAGGAGCATGGTGTTAACAGCTTTAAACATTTTATGGCTTATAAAAATGCCATCATGGCAACCGATGACATTCTGGTCTCCAGTTTTACCAAGTGTTTAGAGTTAGGCGCCATTCCCACTGTCCACGCAGAAAACGGCGAGCTGGTTTACCATTTACAAAACAAATTATTAGAACAGGGCATCACCGGGCCTGAAGCGCATCCGCTGTCACGTCCATCATCGGTAGAAGGCGAAGCTGCTAATCGAGCCATCAGTATCGCCAATACACTGGGGGCACCTATATACCTTGTTCATGTGTCTACAGAGGAAGCAGTAGATGCCATTCGATATGCAAAAGATCACGGCCAAACGGTATTTGGTGAAGTATTAGCCGGTCACTTAACCGTAAATGAAAGTGTCTATCAAAATGAAGATTGGGCCACTGCCGCCGCTCACGTCATGAGTCCGCCGTTTAGACCCCAGCACCACCAAGATGCCCTTTGGAACGGCCTTCAAGCTGGCACATTGCAAACCACGGCCACCGATCACTGTGCTTTTTGTGCTGAACAAAAAGCCATGGGCAAAGATGACTTTTCAAAAATTCCCAATGGCACCGCCGGAGTTGAAGAGCGCATGATGGTGTTATGGGAAAAAGGGGTCAATCAAGGCAAGATTACACCCAATGAATTTGTGGCACTCACATCCACAAACACCGCGAAAATATTTAACATGTACCCTAACAAAGGCTGTATACGTGTGGGCGCTGATGCTGACCTTGTTATTTGGAACCCTGATGCGAGTAAAACATTATCGGCCAAAACTCATCAGTCAAATATTGAACACAGCATTTTCGAAGGCATGACAATTAATGGCATTCCAGAAACCACTTTATGCAATGGCAAACTGGCTTGGCATGAAGGTGAATTATTCATGAAATCTGGTGATGGTCAGTACGTCGACCGCCCACCCTATGCCCCCTATTATGAAGCATTAAAGAAACGTGAATCACTCAATCAACCTAAGAAAGTCGAACGTTAAATTTTGACATACATAAGCAGTAAGTCCTGTTCAGACTTGCTGCTTTTTCAATAAAACCTACTATAAAAATTCTTCGGTTATTTTTTGTCTTTTGTTTTGATACATACGTTCATCCGCCAAAGCTAAGCAAGCCGATATAGAGGGTGTTTCTGCAGTACTGGCCATACCAATACTAATTCCAACATTATTCCAGCCACCCCTTTCTAATTTGTTTTCGATTTTATCTACAACACCTCCAAGAGTTCGCACGCATTCCTCATAGGACGTGAATTGCACCTGATCAATTAACCAAATGAATTCATCACCGCCGGCTCGAAACACCTTACCTTTACCTTTCAAACAATCATCCATAAACATGGCTGCATCCTGTAAAAAGCGGTCCCCTTGTTCATGACCAAGCCTGTCGTTTACACTCTTCATACCGTCAAGATCAATAAATGCAATGATGACATCTTTATTTAACGCTTTAATTTCTTCATTGAATGCAAAACGGTTACCCACTTTTGTTAGTGGATCAAAACGTGCTTGATTATAACTTCGGCTGTATTCCGTTTGCTGATTTTTAAGCCACTCAGACAAAGACAATAAAATACAAACACAATCTAACGAAAGTGCACCCACGACAATCAATTCAGGATATAACTGTGTAGGGGTATCGCTAATATGTGTAAACATGTAATACGCCAACGAAGCAGCATATAAGCTATTTCCCATCAAATAGTAGCGAGCTCTAAAATCACCTTCGCCCAACATGCTGACACCCACAAATAGAGTAATCGGCAGCCAAATAAGTGCCAATATATGCGCAATAATAAACACCTGATAGAGCTTAAGAAAGAGCCCAATCACGCCTAGAAAAAAGCTTGCTATGGTAAAGGCGCTTAATACTCTCGCCGTTTTAATAGCGCGTACATCGCAATTAAATAGCACACGTGTAAAGTATGCGGCACACGCAATGGCAAACGGAAACAAGTACATGCCACCGTAGGTCGTGTTGGCCCAAGTGATATCGAACAAATCATCCATCAATCCAGAGGCCGTAGCCCATCCCAATCCATGCAGTCCCACATAGCCAGCGCAGGCAAGGGTTAAAATATAGTGGGTACGAATAAATAAAATACATGATATCAAGCCCAGAACTAACATGATGGCGATTGAGCCGACGGTTACGCTATTCATTAAAAGCTGTTTACGATAAAACTCAGATTCTGATAAAACCTGCAGAGACAAAGGGTAAGCGAAGTGTTTGGCCGATACATAGATGTATAGCTCGCCCGTTTCGCCCGCGGCTATCGGCAGCGATACCGCCTGATAATGAAGAATATGTGGGCTTTGCGAGTCGGACAATTGAGAGAAGTTTGCGAGTTTCAGCGGAGGCTCAGTATCTGGCACCCAATATGCCAAGCCAGTATCGATAAAATTAGCATTAACGAGTACATACCAAAGCTTTTGATCTTGAAATGAATTTTCAATTCTCAGCTTTGCCCCGTACCCTCCCAGTAGACCCAAAACCGTCGGTACCGGTCCTGGAGATTCATTCAATGCTTGTTGCAAAAAAGGAAAGCTAATTTCAGAGGATTCAGCCGTTATAGAATGCCACATATCGGCATCACTCACCTTGTATTTGTCATGATTGGCGAGTGTTAAAGCCAGCACGTCTTGTGTTGCAATAAAGATAACAACACACATGGCGAAGCGCTGCCAATTATTAGCCATGCACCACCACATTGCTTGATTTACATCCTACATGCTTATTATTCACCACTAAATGCGCATCCTTGGTCTTTAAGTTGAATAGGTATATAGACACTATACCCACCATATTATCTATAAAGATAGACCACCTAGCGTAATTGTGGCACACAGGCCTATTTTGGCTATCCTATCCGTTAGGACAAATTCTCAGCTACTTGTGGTGATTAGCGCATTAAGCTTGCAACATGGCCCTAATCTTTACGGCTTTTTCAAAGTGGTCCAACTGATGAGTGCTAATCCACCACGTGGCGGCTTCCATCAATAGTTCAGGGTCATCATTTTTATTGGCAAAAAAAGCATAGAATGACAGACCCACACTCTCACCCTTTTGAGCAATCTTTTGCTCACATACTTGAATCATCTTTAGTTTCAGACTGTCTCTCAAAACCATATCCTTCGAGCTTGAAATAAAAAAGGGCAGCTTATTTAGCCACCCTTTCCTGATGCGCATCAACTTATACTAACCAAAAACGAGGTATGGCCGATAGTCTGATGTGCTCATGCATTAATTATTTAAACATGAAATTAAACGTTACCGGAATAGCTAAGCTAATTGCGGACAACCCAGCCAGATCTCGTAGTTTATTCACACCTTTTACCAATTTGTGATCAGCAGCATTAATAATAACTGGCTTTAAAGACGATACCTGCCATTGATCATTAGCTATCTTAATCACAGATACTTGAGCCGAAACGGCTTTTTCTACACCATGAAGAGACAGCAATAAGTTAACTGACTCCACATACCTCTCACCCTCTTTTAGTTGAGAGGCACGTGTCACATCGACTTTGCCGGTTAAAGATGCATGAGAAAAATCCGACACTTCAAATAGCATTTTTTTCATGCGTTCATCTCGAATACTGATACCGGTATCCACACTGGCAAGGTCAATTGAAAGCTTCACATTGCCTTTTTTATCTATTGTACCTGCCACTTTTTTAAACTGGCTCACCTCGGCAACGGCATTTGCTTTAACCGATACAAAGTTAATACTGGACTGATCACCCTGCAGCGCCCAATCGGCCAATGCAGATTGGGTGAACGCAATCAGCGCCAACATAATAAATGCATACTTTTTCATAAAATGACTCCTATTTTAAAAAACTGAACTAATAAAGATTGAGAATCTTCACATACATTTTACTTACGATCATATAAACCAAAAGTCATAGACTTGAGCACATTGTCGCGTCGTACTAAGCCATGATACAAGGCACCTGCAATATGCAACAGGATAAGCGCAAATAACAACCACGCGATTAAGCCATGTAACTCTCTAAACAGGCCATAATACTCAATATTAGGTTCAATTAAAGCCGGTAAACCAAACAAACCAAATGGGCTAATCATAACCCCATTAGCACTTTGCATTAACCAGCCTGAAATTGGCATGGCCAGCATACCCAAATACAACAACACATGGCTGCCATGAGCTATCACTTTTTGAACCTTGGCCAAATCAGCTGGTAGGCTCGGCGATTCAAACCGTAATTTATTCAACAAGCGAATCACCACTAATACCAATACCAGCACACCAAAAGATTGATGCAAGGCCAGCGCGGTGTATTGCCAAGGCGCCAAGCTTTGTATCATGGATACGCCCAAAAACAGCATAGAAATAATCATGAGAGCACTGGCCCAATGCAGTAACTTAGCACTGGCTGGATAGCTTTTTATTGTGTTCATTTTTCAGCCCCTTTTGTCTCACCCAGAAATTGCTCACGTGCACGTCTTCGATACGACTCTGCATAAGCCGCTGATCGGGCACGCAAGATTGGGTCATTGGTTGGCGCGATTCCCTGAGGCAAGATAAGTGGATCAAATCGGATACCGTCACAGGCGCCGTTTGTTTGCGCTTCACTGCTGGTGATATTAATGGTGCCAGCGGTTAGCGTTTTACGCTCATTTGGCCAAGCAATGGCAGGATTGTTTTCATCATCACTGGCATCGGCAAAACTGAACACCATGTCAAAGCGCACAGGCCCATCCTTTAGCTTGCTGATCAAATCCAACTGAAGCGCATCGGCAGTATTTGACCCTAATTCAAGTGTTGACGCAGAGGTTGGTACGGCTGCCCAGCGAACCGCTTGCTGGTTGCCTTGCTCATCAACCAAATAAAATGCATTGATGCTGTGATACTGCTCATCAGCGAAGCTATTGGTGGGGGTGTAGGATGCACGCCATGCATTGAAGTCTTTACTTTCAGGGTGTGCGGCAAAAAAGTCTTTAATCTTTTGAGGGTCGCGTTTGCCTGTTTTTGCATCCGGGGACAAGGCCATTAGCTGCTCAAAGAAATCTTCTGGTGTACTAACTGCCATAACAGGGGGAGTATTCATAGCAAGGCGCCATTGTTGGCCATTATCAAATGAAAAGCTCAGGGCAAGACTGCGCACGGGTGCTTTTAAATCTGGTGCTAATGGGTTGTTACCCGCAATAGAAAATCGGCCAATAAATGGGCTGCTCCCTGCCTGAAAAATTTCAGCACTTGAGTATTCAGCCAAGGCGCCATTGGATTCAAATTCACCACTTACACAAATACCTTTTGCATGAGCACGTCTGAATCCCGGACTGGGGGTTTTACCTTCTTGTAAATTAACAAACGTTTGAGCAGTTACACCCTTACCACCCAACACACCAGCGGCGTATAAAAATCCAACAGCCAGACCTGTAATCACAGCGGCAATAAAAAGGTATCGCCACCCAGTGTTACGATCGAGCGGGTCATTGTTATTTGTATGCACGGTTCACCTGTTTTTTAAAAGAAACCAAAATGTATTACTTGTGCAATACGTTTTGGCTCATATGGATAACAACTTAAACATTGACTGATTCCGTTAATTCACTGGGGCAAGTGAAATACGAAATTGGCATGAGTAATACGCAAAATTTAACCAGTCGGCCCATAGACAATGAAAATCAATTTAAATTCCATTATCACCGGTTAATCAGGGTTTTTAATGAGATGCGGCTCAATGCGTAAATGAGGTAAAAATATACGTTCTAACAAGGCTGATAAATAGGCCGCGCCCACTGCCCCCACCAGAGTTAACGTTATTCTTAAAAAAGTAGAAGACACAGGTTCTTGGTTGGTCAATGACCCCACCGTCAGCGCAATCATCACTGACAAGGCAAATTGATAAACCATAGGCGGGTGGCGCCCATTCATCATCCTGTCGCCAAGATAAAGCGCTACTAAAAACATCAACGCCAATAAGATCGACAAGTGGCCCATCAAGTTCGTTAAACTTAAAACCATTAATGCCAGCAGACCACCTATAACAGTGGCAAAACTGCGCTCCTTGGCCTCTGAAAATTGATGCTCTTTTGTAGGAAACACCAACGCAAATACCGCCGCCATGGCTAAGATCATATTCGTAGTATCCAGTACCGTGTATAGCCAGCACAATAAAAGCATCATCACAGCAGATCGGATCATGGCTCTTTGTAAGTGGTACCCATGTTGGTCTGGCGTATAGATTTCTTCTAGCGGTACTTTGGCCACACTGGGTATTAACCAGTACAAAATAGGAATTAACACAAAAGCGGTAATGGCTCCCTCAATAAACGCATCTTTAATGACCAACATGGCTTGCAGTGACTTAGCCCCCATCACAGACATCAAGGTTATAGAAATCAGTAACAACATCCCTACTGGGTTGCCGGTCTTTAAGATCAAATAATACGACAATCCACTAATAGCAAACACAACAACCAAGGCCACTGCAGGCATCACATGCACTAATGAAACCAGGCCGTAAAAAAGAGTGATAAAGACAATCAGAATAAGTGGGCCGCCCACGGATTTTTTAATATCAAATGCCTTTCGCATACCCGCCATCAACCCCACGGTTAACGCGGGTAATAGCATGGGCATCTGGGATTGAATAAGAACGGCCACCAGCAAGGCGGTCACGCATCCACAAGCCAAACGTATTGCAAATAACGGGTCATTCTCTACTCGTGGCCGAGGCGCTACGAACATGCTTTAACCCCTAATACAAATAAGACAACACAGACTTAATGCGAAAAATCACATACGATAACCAAGCCAAAGGATTCGCCTGTCCTGCGCTATAAATCACGGCACTCACTTTGCCTCCGGCTTTCGCCGTGCGTGGCCAGCTATCCAACCCGCCAACTAGCTCAATGTGCACAGGAATGCGCCGCGCAGGTTCAAACCACTGATTAGAGGGCTGGTTTTTTTGTAAACCATTGGCCATGGTTTTGCCCGGATCGATCCCCCAAGCCACACTTTTCACCACGCCGTTAAAGATTCGCCCTGGCACCGCATCAAATGCCACGTCCACTTCATCACCTATGTCGACATTACCAAGCTGATTCTCTCTGAGATCAATGGACACCCATGCACCTCGCGTATCAATGAAAGTTAATGCTGGGTTGCCCGGGGCCACATATTGCCCAATGGCCAAACGCATATTAGTTACCACGCCTTGGGTCGGCGCTTTCACCGTTGAATACTCAAGATTTAATTGTGCTTTTTCCAACGTAATCTGTGCAGCTTGCACTTCAAGATTCGTTTCATCTTTTGCTCCAAGCGATAAGATAGAGCTGTTCAAACTTGCCTGAGCCTTACTATAGGCCGCCTGAGCGGCGTCTAATTGTGCTTGTGCGTTCTCAGCATCCCCTGATGACAGTAATTTGCGCTTGGCCAATGCCAAGGTCCGATAGGTAGACGCCTTTACGTTCTCTAAATTAATGCGTGCCTCGTTCACCGCAGCTTGCGACGACACAATAGAAGCCGCTGTGGCTTTTGTGCTCTTGATTGAGCGCGCTAGCTCATTCTCGGCTTGTTTCACGGCCAGCCTAAACACACGATCATCTAACTGAAATAAAGGTTGCCCAGAATCTACAATATCGCCATCTTCTACAAAAACACGGGTGACTTGGCCCGACACCTGAGATGTTAGCTGAGTGACATAGGCGTTGACGGCTCCTTGTGAAGAAGCCGGTGCAAAACGGTCCGACAACACATACCAAAGAATCAACACACCCAGCACCGACAATATCAACAAGGCAAAGCGTTTTGGCATATTCTGATTCGATGGACTGTCACTTACTTCTGACTGCGACGTCTCGTCAACGGTATCACTCACAGTTTTTCCACCTTGTATTTGATTAAAGCGACATGGCTAATTCATTACTATCAACTATAGGAGTCAAACTGGATTCCGACAAAATATAAACACGCCACCACAGTAGCACCTACGAAGTGATCGGTTATGTAACCAGTGAGATGTAATAAGCAGCCGAAAGAGACGAGATAGTATGAATAAGCAATAAAACAGGCGGCACTTTAACATTGAAGGGTCTGGGCAATAAGCGCCAAAATTGAATCAGACTTTTCCAAATACACAGACACAAAAAACAACTATGCCACTGGGGTCATTGAATTTTTACTTTTCTGCTGTGCCTACCAGAGACGCGAATTAGGAGCCTTTAAAGGAATTAGGCAATAAGATTTTAGCAAAAAAAGCCCATACCAAAAAAGTATGGGCAAGGTTGGAGAAGGCTATTTTCCTTGAAAATTTGCTTTACGACGTTCTAAAAATGAACGCACGCCTTCAGCCGCATCTTCACTCGTCATAACACCTGGCATGTCATTAAACACCGAATGCAGCGCAATATTTTGATCTTGTGTGCGCGCCAATTTTGAAGAACGCAGCGCCGCTTGCACACCTAATGGCGCGGCATCCGCAATTTTCATTGCCAGTTCACGTGCACGTTCGTGCAAACGATCAGCATCCACAATTTCTTGTATCATGCCCCACTGCAATGCTTGCTCGGCAAAAAATTCATCCCCCGTCAACAAGTAACGCTGTGCATTAGCCCAGCCAATTTCTTCTGGCAAACGCACGGTGCCGCCGCCACAAGGGTAAATCCCACGCTGTACTTCTAACTGGGCAAAGCGTGCATCTTTTGTGGCAATACGAATATCCGTATTAAGCAACATCTCTAAACCGGATGTGTAACACAACCCTTGTGCAGCAAGAATAAGCGGTTTAGTTAGTAGCTCACCTTGAATACCATAAGGGTCAATATGTTCAGGGGGCAACTTAGGCGCTTCGCCTTTTGCAAAA